>JAJFLN010000619.1 GCA_021772705.1 Candidatus Cloacimonadota bacterium
GTCTGAGCCTGTCGAAGCATGTCCTGAGCCACGCCGAAGGGGCCACTAGGATTGATGCGGATTCTCGCGGAAGGCCCTTCGACAAGCTCAGACGATATGGCCGCCCGCTCCGTTCATCCTTCGACAAGCTCAGGACGAGCGGATCGGGAAGACCCGGCCATTCAGTCGTCCTGGATGCGGGCATCCATAGTAGGACGAACGGTTACAGAGTTATGCGGCCTCCCAGGTTTCGACATCGCTCCCATTGACCTCGGGCCCGTTGCTGGCAGGGGGCGCCCTCGTGGTAGCATCGGGGCATGTCCAAGCTAGGCCAGATCGTCATCAAGAGCTTCGAGAGCCAGGTTCTGAAGAAGAACCCCTGGAAAGATCCGCACGTTCGAAAACTGCCGGTCTATCTGCCGCCATCCTACGAAACCAGTCCCAAACGAAGGTATCCGGTCATCTGGTGCCTGACTGGCTTCACGGGCAAGGGGGAGATGATGCTGAACCTGAACATGTTCAGCGAGAACCTGCCCCAGCGCCTGGACAGAATGATTGGCTGTAAGAAGATGCCTGAAGCGATCGTTGCCATGCCGGATTGCATGACCTTTCTGGGAGGAAGTCAGTACTTGAACTCCCCTGCAAACGGCAGGTACATGGATTACCTCTGTGACGAACTGGTCCCCTTTGTTGATTCCAGCTTCCGGACCCTGGCAAGCCGGGATCACCGGGGAGTGGTGGGAAAGTCGAGTGGTGGCTTCGGCGCCATCACCCTCGGAATGCGCCGCGCCGATGTCTTTGGCGCTGCCGGGACACATAGCGGTGACATGGCCTTTCAGTTCGGATATCTGCCGGACTTTCCCAAGGCCCTGATCGCCCTGGAGCGGTACGGGAGCCTCCCGGCCTTCTTCAAGGGTTTCAAAAAGCTGACTTCCCCGGGGCCAGGCGACTTCGCCGCCTTGAACACGGTGGCCATGGCGAGTTGTTACTCTCCCTCGGAGGGGAAGAAGCAACCCGCCATCGATCTACCCTTCGACGTCCGGACCGGCGAGATACTCGAGCCAGTCTGGGACCGATGGCTCGAATGGGATCCGGTCCTCAACGTGGACCGGTACGCTGCAGAGCTCAGGTCACTGCGATTGCTTTACATCGACTGCGGAACCCGGGATGAATTCAATCTCCACGCTGGTGCCCGGATCATGTCGTCGAAGCTGAAGAAACTTCGGATCAAGCATGTCCACGAGGAGTTCGACGGCGGGCACATGAACATCAATCATCGCTACGATCGGTCCCTGCCGCGCCTGGCCAAGGCGCTGCAATAGAAGCAGCGCCCCCCCTTCGACAAGCTCAGGATGGAGGGGACGACAGGCTATCACCTGCAGAGATAAGGGGACACACGACTGGACCCGAACTCGCCAGGCGAACCTGCTGGGTCGGGTGACCTCTCGGAGTTCGGGTCCAGCCGTGTGTCCCCTTATCTCCCAGCCCCCCACCCAGCCGTCATGCCTCGCTGCAGCGAGGCTGTGATTCGTGCTATCCTGCCTGCTTCGCATTAACAGCCAGGAACATGACCATGTTGCAAGAAGTACAGCCTGATCCCTCTCTGCAGGCCGCGCCTAGCTGGACGGGTGATGAAGCCGGTCCGGGGTCAAGTGACTCCCCAGGGACCAGGTCGCTGTCTAAAGCGGCTTCCCGGGTCTCATGGACCGGATGGTGCCTGCTGGTGACCTGCATTCTGCTGGAAACGGCGGCCCAGCTCCTCTTCAAGGTGGGTGCCACCCAGGCTGGCAGTGGACTGTCAAATCTGGAAACGGTGAGGAACGCCGCCGGCAGTCACTGGGCGATCCTGGGGTACGTCTGCATGGCCCTCCAGTTTCCCGTTTGGCTCGGAGTCCTGGCGCGAATGGACCTCTCCCTGGCGTTTCCCGCCGGGAGTCTCTCCCAGGTGACCATCCTTCTGGGAAGTGTGTTCCTTCTGTCAGAGCAGGTCAGCTTGATCCACCTGATCGGAATCGCCCTGATTCTATTGGGGATATTCATGCTTCTCGGTGGAGAGGAGAAGACATGATCGAGGTGTTCCCCCTCATCGGAATCTGCATCCTGCTCGTCACGACGGGGCAGGTCTGCTTCCGGATGGGAGCTCGGCACGAGAACAACGAGGAGACCGGAGCCCTGTCCTCGTTCCTGGAGGTCCTGAGACGACCTGTTCTCTGGCTGGGAGTGGCGGCATTCATCACCCACTTCTGTGTCTGGATGCTGGTGTTGAACAAGGTCAATCTGGGGGTCGCCTATCCATTGATGAGTCTGGATTACGTGATGGTCACACTCTGTTCCGCCGTGTTTCTCGGTGAGACGGTCAACCGGAAGCGATGGGTCGGAGTCTTCCTCATCGTCGTGGGGGTGGCCCTGATCGGCAGCGCGGACCCGCCTCCAGTCCCGGCGATCACCACATCGTCAGTGAGCTCCGGACTTCCAGTCGATTCCCCAGTCGTCAACTCGACGTGGCTCTCTCCCGCCAGTTCTGACTTCCTCTGCTCACCGGGGGCCGCCGCGAATCTCAGGCTGAACGGATCTTCGTCAGGGCCTTCATGACGCTCTTCTGGACTAGCCTTTGAGCCTCCGTGGTGACTACGGAGCTGGTCAGATCGTGGAGCAAATCCGATAGGGGGACCACCATCTCGGAGCTGCCTATCTCGCCCAGAGCGAAAGCTGCGCTGGTCTGACTTGCCGTGTTTCCGGACTCGAGCATCTTGAGCAGAACCTCCACGGCGTGATGCCCGCCAAGTCGCCAGATCGCCAGCGCTGCGGTTGCACGAACTCGGTGATTGGAATCTTCGAGGCAAGGGAGGAGCAGAGCCATCAGACCTTCACCGGGGCATCGAGACAGTGCCTCCACGGCATTCGAGCGAACTCGAGGGTCACTGTCTTTCAGGGTCGACACCAGAGTGGGAATGGCTCTGGCGTGAACCAGATCGCCCATGGCACGGACCGCGGTGGCACGGGTCTCCGGTTTCAGCACGCCCTGGGACATGAGCTTCTTCAACGCCTGGATGGCTGCCACGGGCTGGCGTCTTCGACAGTAAGCCATCAGGTTCTGGCGCACTATGGTGTGCTCTTCCGCCAGGTAGCGCTCCACCAGGCTGTCCACGTCAATCTGCCCGGGGATGGTGAGCAGACCCTTGGATGCGAGCAACCGGATCTGGACGTTCGAGTGCTCCAGCCGCCGGGTCAACTCCTGAAGCGCTTCGGCAGGACCGGGAAGATGCCCGAGCAGATAGGTTGCCGAGAGTTCCCGGCGAAGGTCGTCGGATTCCAGTTCGGCCTGAACGCGCTTCCACAGCTCCTCGTGACGAGTGGGCCAGAGCAGTCGCATGGCGCTGGCCCGTACGCGGGGGGATGCGTCATCCAGAAGAGGTTCTATCAGCGAATCGTCGACGAGGCTCGGTAGCTTGCCCAGGAGATCCAGAGCGTTGGCCCGGACTCTTGAGTCCCTGTCCCGCAGGCTGGGGATCAGGGTCTCTGGCGGGAGATCGGACTTCATCTTGCCCAGGAGAGAGATGAGACTGGCTCGGCAGCGGGGTTCCGATTCGGCACCGAGCAGCGCGAGTATCCGTGGGCGACTGTCTATCTGCAGACGGGCTCCGACCTTCTCGATGGCCGTGGCTCGAACATCGGGAGAGGGACAGGCCAGGAGTTCATCGAACAGGTCCTGGTGAGTTCCGGAGTGCAGGAAGTCGAGGGTGGCGACGATCTCCGTGACGCAGGACGTGGGGCATGTTTCGAGACGCTGCCGCAGAGCCTGAACCACCGAATCCTCACCATGGTCCCTCAGGGCCTTGGCGGCATAGCTCACGATTCCTGGATTATCGTCGGACAGAAGGTCGAGCAAGCTCTGTAAGAACTCCGTCGATCCAGTCTGGTCTTCCGCCGATGCAGGAGAGTCCTCCGTCGGGGTTCGCACGTCAGACCTCAGTTGCTGACCAGCTCTCTGGTCTCGATGCTCGTTTCAATCAGGCGGTCGAAGTGCTCCTCCACACCCTGAGTATGGGTCACGACGAAAACCTGATCGAAGTTGTGATGGAACTTCTTGAGGAGCTCCAGGAAGCTCCCGCTGCGCCGCTCATCAAAGGAAGAGAGTGGTTCATCGAAGAAGAGGTATTGCTTGTAGTCAGCCGAATGCTTGGTCTGAATCAGGGCTTTCGAGAAGGCCAGGCGAAGCGTCAAGAACACTTGATCCACCGTGCCTCCCGAGAGGTTGACCAGATTGACGAAGTCGCCCTTTTCAGGCGAGAAGACCTCCACGTTCAACTCGGGAGTCACCTTGACTTCCCGGTATCGCTCCCCAGTCAACTGGGGGAGGACCCAGGCGATGAACTCGGCGATGGAGGGGCCGAAACGCCCTCGCATCTGCTCTCGTACCTGAACGAACATCTCCTCCAGCTTCCGGTGAACCGAGAGGTGCCGGTCGATCTCTTCGAGGCGATTCGCGATGGTCTTCTGCTTGGACTCCAGGTCCCGGACCCGGGACATGGTCGGTTCCAGCCGTGCCAGCTCACGTTCCAGGCTGGCCATGCGGCGCTCGGAGTCCTCCAGAGAGATTCGGGTCTGGTGCTGCTTTCGTTCCCGTTCCTCCGTGGCTCTCTCCGCTTCCTCCGCGATATCGAGAAGGCTCTCCAGTCCGGCCAGCTGCTGCTCCAGCAAACGCTCCAGCTCAGAATCGTCCCGGTCCGTGGTCAGGGAGTCTAGTTCGGCCAGGAACGTCACGTCCAGGGTCTGGCGAACCGGCTCCGGCAGATCGGCCAGAGATTTCTCGAACTCGGAGAAGTCCCGATCCAGCACATCCACTGGGGCTTTCTCCAGATGAAACTGGGCCTTCCGGCATCGATCAATCATGGTGCGAATTCGGGGGCGCCACTCGCGAGTCTCGCCTGGTTCGAAGGACTCCTCGGAGTCCGCGGCGGGCCGTACCACACGGGCGTGACCTCCGCCAGCCAGTTTCTGAATCTCCTCCTCCAGGTCCGATACCAGGAGGTCGATGGAGGACTGTTCTGTTCTGAGCCCGGCCGCCTCGTCCCGCAGCCCATTCTCGCGACCGATGAGATCTTCGACCGAGACATCATCCTCCAGGAACTCGGCGAACCGGGATGCCAGCTGATCGTGGAGCTTCTTGATCAGATCCGAGCCGGTCTGACCCGAGTTGTCGGCCATGCTCTTGGCGCTGCCGGCGTCGAATCGCAGGCAGGCCTGGCGGGCATTCTCCAGACGGCCGACGTCTTCCGTCAGCCGATCCATGTTCATGCTGAGCCGTCCCCGGCCTTCTTCGATCTCCGCAGCCCGGGCCCGAGTCACGACACCCCAGAGCATGTAAAGGATGCCGAAGGCGACGAATGGCATGAAGACGAACTGGCTTTTCCAGTAAAGGAAGACGAAACCGGATAGCCAGAGGATCGCACCGACATTGATGCGCCGGGAAGCACAGCTGTCCAGACTTTCTTGGAACTCGATGGTCTCCTCGAGCTTCTTGCGCGTGAATGAAAGTTGCTCAGCCTTGCTGTTGGGAGTGATGAATTCGGCCTCTTCGGCCGAGTAGTCGGCGTCGAGGGTGTTGCGAAGCTGACTCTCCAGCTCCAGCTGCCTGGCTTGAACCACGCTGGCAAGCTCGCCCCTCTTGGCCTCGAATACCCGGAACTCTTCCAGTTTGCCGCTCGTGGCGGCAGCATCGCGCTCCACGGACTGGAGCTTCGTATCCAGCTGCCTGGAAGCCTGGCGCAGACGGCTGGCCAGACGGCCGAAAGCGACGCCGTATCCTCTGAGAGCCGCTCGCAGTCCCAGTGCTCTGGAGAGAGAGATGGACCTGGCCGCGCCGGATCGGGTCTTCAATTCCTGCTCCAGTTCAGACAGCTCAGAGGTGAACCGTTCCTTTTCGACCCGGGTCTCCTCCAGTTCAGCCTGCTGTCGTTCGTAGTCCTCCGGATCAATGGTGATCTGCCGAGCTACCTCGCGCTGGATGGAGGACTCTTCTTTGAGGCGCTGCTTCTCCTCGCTCAACTCCTCCATCTCTGCCTCTGCCTGGGCTGCCGCCTCGTCAATGCTGGACACACCGATGAAGTGGTCGAGCAGGCTCCTGCGAGCTTCCGGCGAGGAGTCCTGAATGGCTCCCAGTTCCTTCTGGCCCAGGTAGAAGGAGTAGCGGAACTCATCGAAGGGAGCCCCGAGCAGATCAGAGAGCTTCCGGTTTACCTTGCCGACGCCGCTGGCCACTTCGTCGCCGCTCCGGGTGTCCTCCAGCCAGGCTCCGCAGGTGCCGTCTCGATCGATCTCCCGGGTGACCCGGTAACCGACTCCATCGGGCATGGTGAACGCGACGCTGACGCGGCAAGACTCCTTCTCCCAGTTGATGATCTCCTCGAGCTGGTTCTCATCGAGGCGAAGCGTCCTGCCGAACAGGGCGAATGCGATCGCCTCCCCCAGAGTGGTCTTACCGGACTCGTTGGCCCCGACGACTCCGACGATACCCCGTTCGGGCAGGTCCATGATCTGGATCTTCTCGTACTTCTGGAAGTTGTCGGCTTCGAGACTCTTGAGAATCATGAAATGCCCCCGATCTTCTTGCTCAGAAATCGCCTTCCCAGCTCGAGAGCATCCAGGTAGAGGGCGACCTCTTCCTTGTTCCCCAGTCTCTCGGCTGTCTGGACTCTCTCCTGCACGTAGTCCTCGAACTCAATGAACGGGGACTTGAGCTGAAGCTTGTCGAAATCGAACGCTCCCTTTTCGCTGTCTTCCTTCTCGCTCATCTCGACACCGCCTGCCCGGAGGGGCATGTCATTCAAAAGGAGGCCTTAAACACCGGTTTTCGGACGAATTCCATTGTAAGGGCCGTTTCGCGACGAATGCAAGGCGGCCCGAAGTGAGGAGGATTCAGCTGGATCGATGGCTCCGAGGATATGAAATCAGTCGTGTGCCCCTCCAATTCCTCTGCGTTAGAGTCTTCCAAAGAGGCGTTGCCGGAACCATGGCCGGTCGCCGTGAGGTCGCTGGAAGACAGGCCTTGCCGAGATTCGATTCGAAGTCGTGGAGCGTGGCGGACCGATGGACCCGAACATTGACGCGGAGTTGAAGAGCCTGATCGAGGCGCTGCAGCTCGAAGGCGTGCCGGAGGCCTTGCCGGGCCTTCTGCGTCGGGCTGAGCAAGAGAACTGGTCCCACCAGTATCTGCTCACGGCTCTGCTCAAGGTGGAAGTGGATTACCGGGAGGAGATCCGCTTGCAGGGCAGGCTGAGCCGGGCTCGGCTTCCCTTCCGAAGGAGCACGGGACAGTTCGACTTCAGCCGGGAAGAGAAGCTGACCTTTGATGTTCTGGAGCCTTGCTTGTCGCCCGGGCTGGCTCTCGATGGGGGCAGGGTCGTCCTGATCGGCCCAGGCGGTTCCGGCAAGACACACCTGGCCGTCGCCATCGCTCAGGTGGCCATCCAGAACGGGTTCGAAGCTCGCTTCGTCGAAGTTCGGGACATGCTCGATGACCTGCAGCTGGCCCGGATTGACGGGGGGTTCCGGAAGGCCCTCGAGGGCTATGCTGGACCGGCCGTCCTGGTCCTGGACGCCCTGGAGACTGCGCGGGATCGTCCCGGCGCCGCTGCCCTGATCGATGAACTCACCCTGCTGAGACTGGAGAGAGGGCTCTCCATGGTGGTCACGAGTCGGGTGCCCCCGGTGGACTGGCATCGCATTCTGGGTGAGCAAATCGAGTCCGGACGGATCTCGGATCGCTTCACCGCCGGCTGTCACAGAATCGAGCTCTCCAGTTCAGGTGATTCGGCCTCCCCAGCAGCCCCCTCCCCGGTTTTCGTCGAGGATCCTCCGCCTTACCCCACTTCAGATCCACCTGCAGACGCTGGCCCTTCGCCAGCGGTTCCGCTCCCATCTCCCCCCCCCAGGGAGAACCATCGGGCTGGTGGACCGGCGGCCAGACCGGCGCCCGTGTCCCGGCCCGTGTTTCGGACCCACACTCACTGGCAGCTGATGCGGAGCCGGCTGAGGTTCGGCTTGACGAGCTTTCTGGAAGGTCAGCCTTACTACAGAACAGTCGAACATCCTGCAGCCCTGGAGGCGGCCGATCTCTCCCAAGGCCAGTCCGTACTCGATCTGGGGTCCGCCGGGACTTTCATCCCTGTATACATGGGGCGCATCGCTGGCTGCCGGGTCGTGTCCCTCGACCTGATCCTGCCTTCCTGGTCCGGAGCCAGCGAGTGGATCCGGCGAGCTGCAGCCTCGTCGGTGGTGCCACCTGCTGGTTCCGGCGTGGACTACATGCAGGCTGACATTCGAACTCTGCCGTTTCGGGACGCCTCCTTCGATCGCGTCATTGCCGTCAGCACCATCGAACACCTCAGGTACGACGGTGACATTCGAACGATGCAAGAGATCGGCCGGGTCCTGAAACCCGGGGGGCGGGCGGTCATCACCGTGCCCATGGGCTGGGGAGGCATGGAGGAGTTCGCCGCAACCGAGAGCGTGAAATTCTTCGAGCGCAAGTACGACCCGGAGGCGTTGTGGGCTCGCATCGTCCATCCCTCCGGCCTGGAATTGACCTACATGTCCCTCTTCGGTGAGACCTATCCACCCCTTGGTGCCTGGGTCAGCCGGCAGTCCCGGACACTTCTGGGCCGCATCGGTATCCTGGTGGCGGCCGCCGCGGCCTGGACCTGGACGAAGGGTGTGTGCAGCTCCGGGTTCAACCTCATCGACTCCATCCCGACACAGCAACACGCCGAACTCGGGGTTGTACTCCTGAGTCTGAAGAAGCCCGATTTGAAGTGACCGAGGCCATGACTTCACCGAATACGGTTCATCGATCAGTGCGTCCGCGCCGCCGCTGGTGGGTTCGGCTCGCCTTGGCCGGAACCATGTGCCTGGCTATCTGTCCCGGAGGGCTTCGAGGCGCCGTCAAGTCTGTCCCGTCTGGCAGTCCGTCATCGCCATCGGCCTCTGCCGTCGATCCCGAACTGCAGCTATATGGGGACCTGGCGGTTCTCTTTGGCCAGGAGAAGTACGCCGAGCTGATCTCCCGGGTGGAGGCCAGGCTGAAGGAGAAGGGAGAGTCTCCGGCTTCGCACTTCTGGTACGGCAAGACACTGGAGGCGGCGGGACGGCTGGACGAGGCGGAGGCGGCATTCGGGTATGCCATCGAACTCGTTCCCGATGGGCCGATGTTCCATGCGGGAATGGCGAGTCTGCTGGAGAAGAAGCTGGCCCGGATAGCGGGAACAGGTGCTGACCAGGGAGGAAAGGCGACGATCCTGGTGGGCCGGATCGAGGGCCACTGGAAACAGGCAGTCTCCCTGGACCCGGAGGAGCCTTTCTACAGGGCGCTTCACGCAGGGTTCCTCCTCTCCCGTTTCCGTTACGAAGCTGCAGTTCAAGAGATAACGGAGGCCCATGATCTGGATCCGAATAGTCCGGAGGTGGAGACCATCCGCGGTCAGGTACTGTTCCGGGCCGGCGCCTTCGAGGCGACGAATGGCAAGGAGCCGATCCGTGCCATCGAGCTGTTGCAGGACGTGGCAAGGAACCATCTCGAGACGGCGGACGTTCACTACTTCCTGGGAGTGGCCTACCGGAAGCTGGGTGACGACAAGCAGGCCATCATGCATCTGACGCGATGTCTCGAGATGTTGCCCGACCAGCCAGAGGCGACGGCCGAGCTGGTCCGGGTCCATCTGGGTGCCGGACGGCTCGAGGAAGCCCGAACCTTGCTGGAGGCGGCTCTGACCAGGCAGCCGGATCACGAGGATCTGGTCGACCTGCAGAGGGAGCTATCGGGTCCCGAAGTTGCCGGAGAAGCGACGCCGGAGTCGATCGTCAGGCGTCTGTCGGAGGAAGGCTGGCGAAACGGAAAGCTCAGTCCTTCCGAGTTCAGGCTGCTGGAGTCCGTCTCCGGAAAGCTGCGAGTCTCCAGGGAAATGCGGGTCAAGCTGCTCAGAGAAGCGGAAGGGAAGACAGGGTCACCAGCCAGTGGCTTCCGAGGGCGGGACTTGACCCCTCTGAGGGCCTATGCCCTGGCTCTCACTCTCGTGAGGATGGACCGGAAGATCTCGGCGGAGGAACGGCGTATCGTCCGGACCCTGGCCCGGGTGCTGGGTATTACGGCGGCGAAACACCAGGACCTGCTACGCCGTCTCAAGCAAGCCGGAGGAACCCGGTAAGACGCAATGCCCATGAATCATCCGCCCTCGAACTCCCGCCAAGGGCCATTGGCCCCTGGACCCCGATGAACAGGTCAAGCTCTCGTGTGTCATTCAAGTGTTCATCAGCACTCTCAGTCCCACCAGTCCAATTGGGGGTTTGGGGGATCTGGCTCCCCCAACGGGGTGTGGGGCGGAGC
>JAJFLN010000620.1 GCA_021772705.1 Candidatus Cloacimonadota bacterium
AGGTGCTGCTGGACGGAACGAGCGGCCTGGCCAGCGCGGCCTTGCAACGAAGCACCAGTGGGGTCGTTGTCTGCACGGCGACTTGGACCGTCACCAACGGCAGCATGGCGGCGTCGGCGATCTTGACTTCTCTGGAGTTCAGCGTTCTGTCCACCACAGGGATCACGGTCACGGCCGTGACGACGCCCGGTAGCGCGAGTGCCCTGGCCGGTGGCCAGTCCCTGGCACTGGCCTTCCGGCTGTCCGGCGACCTGACTGCCACCATCGGCAGCAACCGCCTGGACTTGGTCGCCCGGTTCCGGGATGCCAACCGCCTGTCGACGGATGTCTCTTCCGGGGCGCGATCGAATCTCTCCACTTCCCTGGAGTTCCAGGTCATCGACGGCCCGAACCTATCGGCTTCGCCGGTGATCGGAAACACGCCTTCGGCGGGGGAGAGGCAGATCCCACTCACGCTGTTCATCTCCAATGCCGCCGACTCGGCCCCGGCTGTGATCTCGTCAGTGAGCTTCAACTTCACGATCTCAGGGGAGATCGATCAGAACTCGAACTACACCGTGACGGCGGAGTCGGCGACTCTGCCCGTGACCATCGCCGCCTCGTCGACAGAGGAGTTGAAGTACCGCGTAGACGTCTCGTCGTCCGTGGGCACCGAGTTGACCACCGTGACTCCTGTCGTGACCGCCTCGGTGCAGAAGACCGGGGTCGTCACGATGGTTGCCACCAGCTCCATCTCTTACACCCCTGTCACATCCCAGCCGAAGCTGGAGATCCAGAGCGTCACGCCGGCTGTGTCTCCCGTTTCAGAGGGCCAGACTGTCCGGGTGACCGTGGGTGTCTTCAACCGGGGAGCCGTGGACGCCAACCGTACCTCCGACGCCACACTCCGGTTTGGCAGCTCCGGCACAGTCACGGGCATCCTGTCGTCCCCGGTCAACAGCGTCGCCACCTTCAGTGCTGGCTCGGTGCAGATTCTGTCCTTCGACGTGACACCCACATCGACCACCTCGCAGTTTGGGGCCGTCGCCTTGGGTGCCACGGTGCCAGCCACCTCCGGGGCAGACGCCTCCGATATCTCGGTGACCACCGATAACGTGGGCAGCTTCGACGTGAAGCGATCGAGTTCCCTGGCGTCGAACTTGACGGTGGCACTCGAGGCCAGCGGTGCCATTGACAGGACCTCGCTGGTCTCCGGTTCCTCCACCACGTCGGCCACAAACGTGACCATGACCGTATCGGCGGCAAACGCCGACACGGCCACGGCGACTCTGAGCAACTTCACCCTGACCATGACCAGCGGCGTGGTGGATGTGACGAGCCAGTACGACTTCGCCAATCCGTCTCAGGTAACTCTCGAAAGCGGGCAGACTCAGGTGGTGACCTGGACCGTGACGGCCCTGTCATCGGCGCTCAAGTTCCGCTCGATCCAGCTTTCGGCGACAGTGACCTCCACCGATGCGAACACGAGTCTGACCACCAGCTCCTCCGTGAGTGACAACTGGTTCGTCAGAGATTGGGCCAGCAACGTGCTGGGGCAGCCGGACTTCAGCAGCAACGCCGCCGGCGTCACCTCGGCGACTCTGACGGATCCCACCCACTTCCTGGTGGATGGTGAGGGCAGAATGATCGTCTCCGATACGGGGGCTCACCGGGTCCTGCTCTTCGCTTCCACCACGGCGACCTCCGCCAGTACGGTCATTGGCCAGTCCAGCTTCACCGCCGGCAGCGTCAATGCCGGAGGCTCGGCCATGGTCAACACTCTCTCGTCGCCGGCGGGGCTCTACGTGACGGGCACTCGGCTGTTCATCGCCGACTCCGGCAACCATCGGGTCCTGGTCTTCAACGACTATCGGAACCTGACAAACGCTGGCGGTACGTCGCCCGCCGCCGATGTGATCCTGGGGCAGGACAGCGTCACCGATTCGAGCTCGAACAGAGGAACAGGCGCGACAACAGGTAACGGATTCTCGTCGCCGGCCTCGCCTGCGGTCACGGGCAACCGGCTCGTGGTGGCCGACACGGGAAACCACCGGCTCGTGGTCTACGAGAACATCGACAGCATCACGTCACTCTCTCAGGGGCAGGCCTCGACTGCGACTCTGGCCTTCGGTCAGACCGACCTGATCTCCGGCAACTCCAACCAGGGGTCGACTGCCACCTCGGCCACCATGGCAGGTCCAACGGGGCTGGCTTTCTGGCACGACCGGATGTTCCTCGCGGACTCCCTGAACAATCGCGTTTTGGTCTACGGGAACTTCTCGACCCAGGTGTCGACCGCCACGGCGGATCGGGGGGCAAACAATGTCATCGGCCAGGCGGACTTCACGACCTCCACAGGTGCCAATCCTCCAACGACAAACTCAGTGGCCCTTCCTCGAGGCGTGTGGGTCAGCGGCGACAGGCTATTCGTGGGAGACACGGGCAATAGCCGGCTCATGGTCTTCAGTGACGTCAGCGCACTGGCGACGACGAACGCCACGGCATCGGACATCTACGGCCAGGAGACCTTCAATCAGAGCGGTCCCAACAACTCACCCACACCTCAGACAGGTACAGGATCTCAGACAGGCTTCCCATCGGCCACGAGCCGAACGGTGGTCGGGCGATACAGCTCGAGCGGTCCCATTGGAGTGTTCAGCGGTCGAAGCCGGCAGGGCCGGGAT
>JAJFLN010000063.1 GCA_021772705.1 Candidatus Cloacimonadota bacterium
TTGCACACGAATGCGAATATCGCTCCCTGATGGTCTGGGAGGACGACTTCTCCAACAAGTGATCTGGCGCAGAGCAGGTGGACCTTGAGATACATTTCCCCGAGGCAACTGTCATAGACTTCCTCTTTGTCGTACAAGTACTTGACCAGGTTCGTATCCTTGAGCGTCCAGAAGGCTTTCACGAATCCGCGATCGCCTGCTGGACCGAACGTGGGCTTTCTGCGTGGTTGCCAGTTCATACCCAAGGACGCGAGCAACTCGACGTCGGGAAGCTGCGATACCTGCTCCTGATACAGAGCTAGCGAAATCAAGTGGTCTGCCACTCCAAGGCGGGTGGAATCCTTGTCAGCCTGCCCAGATTCGGAGATGGTGTCGTTCCTCTCGTCTTCACGATCTGAGTCTTGCCCGATTGAGCTCATGCTTCGGATCTTCTCCCATGAATTGCCAGTTCCATGGCTATCCCTGGTTCATCGACCATTGCCGCGAGCTCCAGAGGCAAGGGATGAGCCATCGGGAACTGATCACGGGCACGCCGCTCCAGCTCGAGAGCCAGTTCTCGATCGCCGGCCTCCAACTCGATGGCGGCTCCGAATAGCCAGGCGTTGGTATTCCACGGATTGAGTTCCAATGCCTGACCAATCTGCTCACGAACATCTGTGATCCAGTCGGCGTGCTCGGCCTTCTTCGCAGCATCCCGACGGTTCCGTGCGCGCTCCAGGAAGAGCTGGGCCGCTCGAACATCAGACCAGATCTGCCCATCCGTCCAGGGAAGATTGTATTCCACGCCGCTTGTCATCTCGTCCTTTCCTCCCTTCACCTGCTTGATCAGCCCTTTCGTGAGAAGTCGGTAGAGACCCTGACTGGCGAAGCTGTCTTGAAGTGCCTTGAGGATGTTCCAGGAAGGTCTCTTCCACTCGCCCATTTCTGCCTCGCACATCCAGCTTTCCACGAGGCGTTCATTCACCCGTTTCAGCCGGAAAAAGATCCGAGTACAATGAGCCGTGTTCCCGGACATGAGAGCAAGGAAGTGTTTCTCGGTCTCCACCTGGGAGAGATGGAAGCCCTCACCAACGTGGATCTCCGGCTGCCCGTTCAGCCTCAATGTGAGCAGTTCATCGCCGGTGGGCGTCAAAGACGGTTCGACGAATGGAATCCGGACCATGGTTGCGAAAATTGACTCCTGACTCATCGAGTCGGGCCTTCAGGTTGCGCGAATCCCATCGGAGGTACCTGGAGGCATCGCTCGGTGGGTTCTGCTAATATGAACTGCCCGAGTTTCCGGCTGACATCTGGCTGCCAGGTCCTCGAGCGAAACGTTGTGTTGGCATGGGATCTGTTCTTCGTCAGTTTCCGGTCCATCGAGAAACTTCGAAACCGGAAGGGCCGGGGGTGTATCCGAGATCACGGGTTCCCCGTCGGGAAGCCCTGGAGAATCGGCCCGGGTTCGATAGTGAGAATGCCACAATGCGAAAACTCAGGTACCGCCCCCTTTCCTGCCATGTCCGATGAGATCTTTCATGCTGCCGTCGTGCCCAGACTGGCGATGGCCAGGCTACTCATCACCCTTGAGTGCCAGGGGCGCGGAGAGCTGCCCCAGTTCCTTGGTTCCACGCTGCGAGGCGTCTTCGGCCACGCTCTCAAGCGGACGGCCTGTTCATTACCCAGAAAGTGCAGGCAGGAGTGTCTGAAGCCGGGTGAGTGTGTCTATTCGTACTTCTTCGAAACTCCCATTCCGCCGGAACTGGGAGGGAGACTGGGGGGGCAGCACGCCCCCCATCCGTTCGTGATCTGTTCCCTCGACGATGGAGGTTTGCAGTGCAGACCCGGCGAACCCGTATCCCTGACCATGACGCTCTTCGGACGGGGAATTCGGTACTTCGACAGGCTTCTCGACGCTCTCGCGATCGTGGGTGAGCTCGGCCTTGGAGCAGATCGCATACGCTATCGTCTCCGTTCGGTGACGGACTCCTTTTCCGAACACTGGCAGGAGCTCTACGATCCGAGATCTCGAATACACACTGCCACGCCGAGAATCCTGGACCTGAGAGATCAATCGGCGCTGCCACCGGAAGCCGAGAGCCAGTCCCACAGGGTGGTTCTCCGGTTCCAGACACCGACGCATGTCGTACGGGACGGGATGCCTGTCGAAACTGCCGACATCGGGGCGCTGCTGGCGCGACTGCACCAGCGATTGGAGGCATTGACGTTGCTCCACGGAGACGGTCGTGTCGCATGGGACGAGGCGACCCCTCCGGCCCCGGAGCGACTGGACTTCGACAGCGAACCGCCTTTGCCAGGTGCCTGGGCCGGCTTCGGTGGCCTGGGCGATGTTCGGATCGGCAACTCCTCGCGGTTGATCGAACTGGCTGAACGGGCCCGTGTCGTCGACGGGGATCTCTACTGGGTCGGCTGGAAGCGTCGATCCAACCGGCAGAGAAAGCAGATCCCCCTCTCGGGGTTGCTCGGAGAAGCTCTGGTGGTCGATGTGCCAGGTCCATGCTTGAACTGGCTTCGAGCTGGGCAGTGGGTTCACGTGGGCAAGTCGACGGCGTTCGGAATGGGGCTCTACTCGGTGGAGGTGCTCGAGCGATGAGGCATGGGGCCTCGCAAGAAGGGGGTAGCTCCCTGCAACCGCGGAGGTGATCGCTGATGATTCCACTCCTCGCCGCAGGCAGGTCAGGTCAGATACCTGTGCCGGCAGTGGGGACAACGGTTTCCTCGCCGTCCATGTTTGCTGCACCACCAGGTCTGACATGCGTCACACCAGTAGAATGCTCTGGGGCCATCATTGTTCGCACCACACCCGGACGCAGCACATCGAATGACTGCCATCTCCATACCTCCTGTGTCGGATCAGAGGCCCTCTCCAGGTTGAAATGTCAACCAGCTACTCGGCGGAACTCCAACCAGCAGTACCCGGTCATCAGTCTGTCGAAGTTCCGTTTGCCGAGGCGGCCGTGTAAACAGACGCCTCTCGACCTCCCCGAAGCGTGAGGTGGCAGAAAACCAGACTGACTGGTTTGACGAGCCTCTCAGGCCCCGGTCATCGTTCCTTGCCGCCACGTACAGGCCGTCAACGAATGCGTCGGCATCCTTCATGAGGCGAAGCTGGGTGTCTGAGCCGTTGTGCAACAACCAGGCGCGGGTGTACCCGGAGTAGACGATGAGGGTCCAGTCCGGGCGCCGAGCGCGCAACTCGCTCCAGAGCTCGTGAAGCCCGCGGGACTGCAACATCGGCTCTCCGCCGCTGACAGTCAATCCGTCGTGGCCGTCACAGGAAGCAATTCTCTCGGCGAGGTTCCGGGCGTTGACCAGATGTTCGGCCCTTCGGGGCTGGTACTCCGGTGCGATGCAACCTGGACAGTTGAGGGGACAGCCCTGTACCCAGAGGACGACTCGACGGCCCGGTCCCAGGGTCGTGACGCCTTCGGCGATGTCAGCCACGTTCAGGTCCACGAGACCCGGCCTTTCCCTTTCTGACCTCCTGCAGATTGAATTGCTGTTCCGGAGCGTTCTCCCGTGATTCTGAACCGGGAACGCATTTCCACTTCACGGAGCCGGCGGGGCTCTCATAGATCTCGTCCAGGACACCGCGAATGGTCTCGAGCTTCTCTTGCCGTTCGGCCTCGCTTGGCTGGTTGTCGCGGAAGTGAACCTGAACGGTGTTGGACAGGATTCCACCCTGGTCCTTGGGGGAAAGGACGATGGAGATCTCGTCGCCGTTCACTCCCTTCAGGACGATATGGTTGGACTGTCGTTCGTCGTTCTCGCTCCAGGCATTGTCGACCACCTGATATCCAGATTCGGCAAGCTTCCCGGCAAAACTGCGCTGCAGGTCGGTTCGCAGGATCGAGGCGATGACGGCGAACTTGGCCCGGGCGGTCAAGGAGACGGACCTGGATATCGCGTCCCGTCCTGCAGCCTCCATCTCATGAAGCTCGTCCATGGAGACTGTTGTCTCCTCATCGGCGATGGAAAACCGCATTCCGGCCAGTTTCTGCTGAAGCTCTAGCCACTGCCCCTGGGTCCAGTGGTCCGTGTCGACCTTCTGTCCTGGAGCGGCCCGGCTCTCACCGGCAGTGGCAACATCGATGGCGGAGAGTTCGAATGTACGATGGTCCTCGAGTGCGGCCAGACCGACCTCGAGACTCTCCTGGGCCAGTAACCTCCTGGCCTCCCATTCGTTTGTGAGCAGTTCCAGTCTCGAATGAAGGAGGCCGGCCTGGAGGGTACACTCCTGGGCGAGGGAGAGCGCCGCCTCGTCGACTCCCTGGGAGTGATTGTCCCTGGCCATTCGCAAGCGACCGTCGATGGCGCCGAGTTCACCAGGACAGAAGAACTCATGGCGGTAGGTGTCACGAATGAAGGAGACTTCCAGTGCCGCCGCCGCCAGCCAGTCCTCTGCTGCTGCTTGCGCGGTCTCGACTCGTCCCTGAAGCTGATGAATCTGGTCCTGCTGCTCCGACATGGCCCTCTCGAAGTTCTGTGTCTGTTCGGCCAGCTTGCCTTCCAGGTCACGCCTCTCACGCTCGAACCTCTCGTCGACTGTTCGTGCAAGTGTCGTCAACTTGTCGTCGAAGGCCGACTCCGCCCGGCGAAGGTCTTCCCCGATCTCGCTGCATCGTCGATCGACGTAGGCAGACTGAGCCTGGCGCAGCTCCGAGAGCGATCGAGAGAGCTCCTTCTTCGCTTCTGCATCCCGGGCTCGCAGAGTACGATGGATCAGATCCTGCTGGGTCCCGGACAGGGTACCTAGCCGGTCCTGGTGGGCTGAGTCGCGCTGGTTCATTCCGGTGAGCCAGGACTCCTCGGCCTGATCCCACCGAAGGCCCGATTGCTCTGCGGCCTGCCGCATTCGACGTCCGCGGATGGAGTCGGAGACGATTGCGGCCGTCCCCTGAATGAGGCTGACGGCCACCTTGCCGGTGCCGATGGCCGCCATGGCCCCCAGGGTAACGATACCCCCGACAACATCAACAGTCACGTCACTTTCGACGGACGAACTCATGCCGAACCTCCCCGGGGAGGCATCTTGCCTCCGTTCTCATCGCGAGTTCCCTGGTCACCGCCATGCCCGCGCCCATGGCGACGGCGACTTCCTGCCGGCTTGCCTCTGTTCTGGCTGCCCGGTGCCGGGGGGACCCCCATTCTGGCTGGAAGGCTATAGGTCCCCAGGGCCTCCAGATTGTCAGGAAGCCGGGCGGAGCGGCTCGACTCGTCTGTTACCTGTTCGACAGCGACTTTGAGCAACGTATCGGAAGTGACCAGGTAGCACTTCGTGGTCCTGTCCTCCATGGCGGTGCAGATGGCGTCATCCAGTATCTGAGCGTCTGCACCATCAAGGTACTTGGGTTCCCTGGGTCTCAGGGTGCCCCCAGAGAACCGCCGGGAGAGCTTCGTGACAGTCTTCTCAGGGATGATCTCATGAGCCCTGTTGATGGCGGCCATCCTGGGGCGTTCCTGTCGAACGTGTACATTGCTTTTTTGGAACACGGCGCTGAGTATCGGATTGAACGCCACCTTGCGTCGGCGCCTCCACTGCTCATAGTCATCGAGATCGATATTGGTATGAAAGAACTGCCCCATCATTTCAACAAGTACTATGTGGGGGATGATCACGTGACTCCCTGCCAGTAACCGGTCGAAGGCCTTGCAGTACCGCGGCGCCACGGCGCCGTCGCCGAAGCCAGCTTTCCCCCGTAGATACAGATAGAGCACGCTCGTGTCCAGGACATATCGAGGCTGCTTCATTTTCCCTCCTCCTGCGACTCGGCAACGTTCTCGGACCCCTCGGGATCGGCGTCTGTATCTTCCCGCTCACCCAGCTCTTCATCCAGCTGCTTCCAGTCGATCTCGGCGCCTGCGCGATGCACGTATTCCAGGCTGGCCTCGAAGACCTCGTTCCCGTCATAGCAGGCGGCAGCACTGCGAACGGCCTCTGCCAGGTTGGCCCGAAACTCGGCGGCGAGCAGGTTGACGAGCCGGAAGGGTCGGGCGTTGAGTAGCGTCACGATCGATGCCAGGTTCTCGTCGCGGCCTTCGCAAGCAATCACGACATGAGGCGTCGGAGCCGAGGCGCAGATCTCTCTGATCGTCTCCGGTACCGGCGGTCGGGTCTCGAACTGGCTCGCCACGAGGACCACCGCAGCAAAGTCGCCCTCCCGGATCCTGGCAACGGCGTCATCCATGGAGCAGAGCACCGGTGTGAAAGGGCCGCCATCCTCGATGGCTTTCGTCAGACCGATCTCGTCGAACTGTTCGCAAGCATCCAGACAGGCGAGGACGGTGCCCGATTGTCTCGGGCTGGGCAGACTGAT
>JAJFLN010000621.1 GCA_021772705.1 Candidatus Cloacimonadota bacterium
TTCATCAGCACTCTCAGTCGCACCAGTCCAATTGGGGGTTTGGGGGAGCTGGCTCCCCCAACGGGGTGTGGGGCTGAGCCCCACTACAACAAAATCCGTCTTATCCCACCGGCATTGTTGCTAGCTCCCCAGTGTCGGTGCCGGACGGGTATCGGCGGGCGCCGTGCCCGTGGGGCCGCCGCTGCTGGGCCAGAGCTTCCTCCACTTCGATCGGAACCACTGAGCCAGATAGAACTTGTACTGCTCCTTGTAGCGGTACTTCATGATCTCGTGCTTCGCCTCGTCGGTGTTGAGGGTCCGCATGATGATGGTAGAGAACCGGGACAGCCCGCCGCTGGGAATCCATCGATAGAGCCGCTTCCGCAGGACCCAGCTGACGACGCTCTTCGGAAGTATCAGGACCAGAGTGAAGAAGCTGAACAGGGACTGGTACTGCTTTCGGGCCGCCGCCGTCGTTCCCCCCGTGGCGATGCTGCGGCTTCCCAGACCTCGCTCCAGGAGCTTCACATGTTCGGGGTCGATATCGCCGGACTTGAGGCCGTGTTTGATGATCTCCGTTCCCGGGTAGTAGGAGAGCCAGTAGACTTTGATCACCCCGGGCCGGTTCTCGTTGTAGAACGACGCAGCCTTGACGAGCTGTTCCTCCGTCTGCCCAGGCAGGCCGAATATGTTCTCGGCGTGGACGCTGACGCCCCGCTCTCGCATCAGGTCGAACACGGAAGCGATCTCGTCGTTGGTCTCGGGCCGGTGAACGATATGCTTTCGTAGCTCGGAGTCCGTGGTCTGCACACCGAGATCGATCTTGACGCATCCCGAACTGGCGAGCAGATCGGCGGCCTTCTTCGTGATCTGCCGGGGATGGACACAGCAGATATAGGGGAAGCCGAACTCCTTGCCGTACTTGGTGCAGAACTCCTCGAGCCAGTCGGGCTCTTCGGTGAAGATCTCGTCGTAGAAGTTGATCGATTCGAACTTGTAGCGCTTCTTGGCACACCGGATTTCATCGAGAACGCTGTCGGGAGACCGGCGGCGCAGCCATTTGCCCTGGCCGCGGTAGAGCCGTTTGTTGATCGAGTTGTTGCAGAAGCTGCAGGCGAACGAGCACCCCCGGCTTGCGGCCAGGGTGTAGAGATAGTCCGAGGACAGGGGGGTGTGATCGTAGAGGGATTTGTCCGGGAAGGGCAGGGTGTCCAGGTCGGAGATGGTGGGCCGCAGGGGGTTGAGCACCGCCTTGCCCGACGTGTCTCTGTAGCCCAGGTTCTCTATGGAGGTATCGACCTTGCCTGCCTCCAGGGAGTCCAGGAGTTCGGTAAAGGCGTACTCACCCTCGCCCCGGACGATGAAGTCGATCTGGGGCTCCTCCAGCACGATCTCCCCGACGCTGGTGACGTGGATGCCCCCCATGACGATCGGTACGTCGGGCAGCCGCTTCTTCAGGGCCGCCGCCATCCTGAGGGACCACTGGTAGGTGTCGGTGACGACGCCGAAGGAGATCACCTCCGGCCGGGAGGACACGACCTCGTTGACCACATCGTCGTGGATATCAAAGATCCGGGCTGCCCAGGGCACCTCGAGGAAGGTGTCCTCGAAGAGCCTCGGGTCCAGGACAAGCTGGGTTTCGTGACCCTGTTCCCGGGCGACAGCGGAGCAATACTCCACGCCCAGACTTTCGTAGCTGGAGTAGACGATGGTGACTCTCATGGATGGGTCCGGGACTCCCGGGTCAGGCCCGCAAGGTGCGCCATTTGTTGAAGATCAGGCCCTTGGCGGCGTAGGCGGCGTTCTTGAAGAAGAGTGTCTTGATCGGATAGTTTGCGAAGAATCCCAGGAGCCGGAACGGGTTCGTGTAGAACCGGAAGTAGGCCATCCTCTGAACCCTGACCATATCCACACCCGTCACCTGACTGTAGTAGCTGCTCTCTGTGTGGTAGGTGACGGTGGGGTCGAAGTCGAAGTTGGGCGTCACTTCCTGGGCCTGCTCGTGGATGGTGGTGCCCTCAAAGGGCACGACGGAGAAGAAGTAGGCCTTCTGAAGGGCCGAATTGCACGCCCAGTCGACGGTCGCCTGGATCTCCTGAGTGGTCTCCCCGGGGAAGCCGAGCATGAAGAAGCCTAGGGGGATGATGCCCGCGTCCCGGGCGATGCGGATGTTCGGCTCCAGCTTGTCCAGCTTCACGTTCTTCTTGATCAGTTTCTGCAGGCGGGGTGTGACCGTCTCGATGGCGAAGCAGATGATGTAGGTGCCGGCCTTGCGGTACCGCCGGATCAGATCCTCCGTCAGGATGTCTCCCCGGAGGCCGTTTGGAAAGGCGAGATGCAGGCCCCAGTCCCTCTCGGCGATCATGTCCATGATCTGCCCCGATCGGGGGCCATCGACGTTGAAGATGTCGTCATAGAAATGGAATTCCTTGATGCCGTAGGTCGCCACGAGCATCGACATTTCCTGCAGCACGTTCTCGGGGCTGCGATACCGGACCTTCTTGCCGAACAGGGTGTGGCAGTAGGTGCACTTCCAGGGGCAGCCCCGGCTCGTGAAGACCGGCACGTAGGGCTTGGCTGCAATGAGCCCGTAGTTCATCGTACGGACTTCCGAGTAGGCCGGGACGTCGATCAGGTCCCAGGCCGGGAAGGGCATGTTGTCCAGGTCCTCGATGGCGGCTCTGGGGCCGGTGATGTGGGGATGGCCGTCCTGACCCCGGAGGCAGAGCCCGGCCACTTCATCAATCGACTCATCGGCCAGCAGCTTCGGCACCAGCTCGGCGAAGGTCTCCTCTCCCTCTCCGAGGCCGACGCAGGTCACGGCTGGGTGCATGGCAATTTCCTTGGGAGAGGTTTCGCTTGCCGGTCCTCCAACGACGATCCTCGCCGCCCCCCATGCCTGGTGGCATGCGTTGATGATGGCGTAGCAATCGTGGAGCTCCGAGGCGAGAGAGCTGATCCCGATCAGGTCCGGTTTCTCCCTCTCCACGTATTCCCCCACCTGGTCGGCTGTCATGTCCTCCAGGCCAGGGTCCAGGAGCTGAATGTCATGCTCCCGTGGGTACCGATCCCGGAGCACGGCGGCGAGGTACATGATTCCCAGGGGAGGGCAGATAGATCGGTGCGAGTCATGGGAATACCCCTCGTGACAGGGGTTCGCCCGGATCAGCAGGACCTTCGGCTTCCGCTTGTTGGAGTCCTTCATACTCAGACGCCCCTCCTCAACAGGGCTGGCACGGTGGATGCAGGTGCCTGTTCCCGTTCTCGTAGCCCGTGAAGGTTCGGCAGCATGCAGTAGGCCGCCGACGACGCCTCACGGATGAAGCTCAACGCCGAGGGGTACCCTCTCCAGAGCGACCAGAGTCGCTTCGGGTTCAGATAGAACCGCCTGTAGGCATCTCGCTGTATGGCGCCCAGGTCCACGCCTGTCGCCCAGTGATAAAAGCTGGTCGTGGAAAAGTAGCCGAACTTTCGATCGTACTCAAACTCGGGATAGTGCTGCTTCACGAGTTGCTCCAGTCCGCTGCCCGGGAAGGGTACGACGGTGAAGAAACTGGCCCGGTGCAGCCGGGTCTTGAGGGCAAAGTCCACGGTGGAGTGGATCTCTTCCTCCGTCTCCGTGGGAAAGCCGAGCATGAAGTAACCGATGGTCAGGATGTTGGCGTCGGCACACTGGGAAATGGACTCCGCCACCTTGTCGACCTTCAGGTTCTTCTTCAACAACTTCTGGAGCCGGTTCGACGCCGTCTCCACGGCCAGGCAGGTGGTATAGCACCCGGCGGCGGCCAGCTTCTCCACCAGCTCGCGGTCCATGATGTCGCCCCGGAGCGCGTTGGGAAAAGCGAGCTTCACGCGCATCCCCCGATCGAGGATGAGGTCACAGACCTTCTTCGCCCTCTTCTTGTCCAGGTTGAAGATGTCGTCGTAGATGTGGAATTCGTTGACGCCGTGCTCCCGGTGGAGCAGCTCCATCTCATCCACCACGTTCTCGGCGGACCGGAACCGGGTCGACTTGCCGAACACCTCGTGACAGTACTCGCACTTGTAGGGACAGCCTCGGCTCGTGAACAGCCCCATGTAGGGCCGGGCCGCCAGGAGCCCGCCGTTCATGTTCCGGACGCGGCTGTAGGAGGGAATATCGATCAGGTCCCATGCCGGGTTGGCCATCTCATCCAGTCCCTGAATCGCGGGACGGGGGGCCGTGGTGGCCACCGTGCCGTCTTCCATCCTCCAGGCGACGCCTGCGACGGCTTCCAGGGACTCGCCAGCGTCGAAGGCCTCGAGCATCTCGGGGAAAGTCTCCTCCCCCTCGCCGATGCAGGCGGCATCGAAGTTCTCGTCCAGCATCACCGAATCGGCGGCGGCCTGCACGTGGGGGCCTCCTGCCAGAATCCGGGCCGATGGCGCCGCTCCCCGGGCCGCCGCAGCGATCTGGTGGATGGCCGGGGCCTCCGGTGTCATTCCGCTGATCCCGACCACGTCGGGGGACCACTCCTGGATGTAACGGGCGATGTCATCGACGCCCATCTGCTGCTTGCCCGGATCGAGGATGCGAATGTCGCACTTTCCCGGGAGAGCCCGTCGCACCGACGAAGCCAGATACAGGATGCCCAAGGGTATACCCAGAGACTGGTGGACATGGGGGAGGTTTGCCCTCATCAGCAGCACCTTCATCTGCATACTTGCTCTCTCCTGAACCCTTTCCGCCGCCCCCTCGCGCGGAGGCGCGAATCCCAGTTGGCTCACTTTACAGTAATTGTGACTAGAGTCGCCACTTCGGAGTCTTGGCCCTCGCCGATGCTCACCTGCCGAGGCGACAGCTCAGCCTGGAATCTCACCACAGAACATCCCGCATTGGACCGGTAACGCCGGATCGATAGTACACCATCCGATGCCTTGACCGCCGCTGTGCGGGGCCGATTGGGCGCAGCCCTCACTGGCCACCGGAGCTCGGGGCTCATGGGCTCCGGAGCAGGTTCGCTCCCTCGAGCCGGGAGGGGATGGGGTGGCCTCGGAGGGCCATGACCGTCGGCGCCACGTCCAGGACGCTTGCCGGCGGCCGGGACATTCTCCGGGTCGACAGGAGCACGCCTGCCACGGATGCGGGATTGACAGAGCAGTGATCGGCCCTCCAGGGACGGCGGTTCGGAGCCAGGATCGGCTCGTCCAGGCCTCCCAGTGCCGACTGCCAGGAGACTCGGAAGCCGGGAGTGAAGCTCACCACCAGATCCGGCGCCTCCGAAAGGTGGGAACCGGAGTAGAGCTCTCTGGCGGTACTCACACCTGCGACGACGGAGGCGCCCTGGTCGTCTCTGAGTTCCAGAAGCGCGGAACGGATCTCCGACTCCAGTCGCCGGGATGGCTGACCCGGTGCGACGTTTCCTCTGGGCTCCCGGCCCCGGACGTTGAGGTGAATCAGCCCCAGGCCGGTGGAGAACGCCCGGGTCCGGTTCCAGTGGATGTCCTCCCACAGGTTTCTGCCCTCGTAGAGGTCCTTCAGTACCCGGCCAGACTTTGCCCCTCGGCTCCGGGTCACGAGATACCCGGCCTTCAGCAGCCAGGCGTTGAGGTTGACCGCCGTCTCGAAGGGGGCGAAGCCGTGATCCGAGACGATGAGAAGGTCCGCCTCGGGCCGGGTCCGGCGCAGCAGACCGACGGTCTGATCCACCCATCTGTAAGTGTCGGCCACCACACTGGCCGCCGCTCCCTTGGCTTTCCAGAACATGTGCGAGGCCCGGTCGGGTTCCTCCAAGACCGAGATGAGTACATCCCAGTCCCGGCTGGCTGCCTCGGCGACAGTGATTCGTTGCCGTCGTTCGCAGTCGATGGCCAGAGCGCCGGTGAAGGCGGCCACGTCCAGGACCCGATCTTGAACGGCCATGGTCTCCGCCGACCAGCCCAGGGTCGGAAAGGGGCCGTGGGTTTCCTCCAGGCGGGCCGCGAAGGAGGCTGGCCAGGAGATGTGCACACCCCTTGGCGTGTCGCCAGGAATGAACGCAGGCGCCGATAGGAACAGGTTCGGGGGACCTGCGCCGGAGGACTGAACGTGGATACGGCTCCTGCCCGTTACCCCCAGGCCGGGGAGGAGACCGAAGAACAGAGGAATGTCGGGGGTCCACTCCGACGATGCCAGGGGCAGATCTCTGACGCCTGCCCAGAGGTGCAGCTCACCCGATGGCTGGCGGCTGACACGCACGTGGCAGCTCGAGCCGAGAGGCCCTGTCAGTTCGGTCTCTCCCGAGTTGTTCCGCCAGTGCAGGGGCAGGCGGCGTCCGCCCATCTCGGTGCTCGATTCTCGCCGTGAACCATCTGCCGCGCTCCCTTCCAGGACCGTGTAGGTCCCCTGAGTGCCCATCAGGTCCGGCACTCCCAGACCGGCCAGCAAGCTGACGCCTTCCGGCTCCGGCCCTGGGGGAAACTGGAGGGGAGCCCAGAGTACCTTGGTTCGATCTCCATGTTTGGCAAGGGCGGTCCAGACTCCCTCCTCTCGCAGGGCCCGCTCGGGAAAATCAATCGAGTCCGGCAGATAGCTCCGAGGCATGGCGGACAGGAGATGCAAGGCTGCCAGGATAAGCAGTCCCCCGCCGATCCACCTTCGAGGCCGGATGAGAGCGAAGAAGGCTGCGAAGAAGGCCATCATTCCGGCCCGGTGCATCAGTGCCCCGGTAGAGGGCAGGGGGACGGGCCAGCTCTTCAGGTTCACCGTGGTGAGCTTCACCGCATAGGTTCCCGGTACCCGGCGGACGAAGTCATAAATCCCGGTCCTGCCGGGATTGACGCCCGTGAAGAGAGCGGCCCAGGAGACGGGCGACTCCGCCGGGGTCGTGGGGAGGAGGGGGGCGAAGCTGCCAGTGCTGGCGATGGCGGCCATCTCTGGCAGCCAGCCTTCGCCGATGCCCTGCTCGAGGAGCCCGTGATCCAGGCCGTCGACGCCGAGTACGATGAGAGGCTTGGGCTTCTGTCTCTCCTGGACCGGGCCGGCAGAGGCATGGGTGGACAGAGCCGCCGCCAGCAAAAGAGCGGCTGCGAGCTTCACTGTGGAGGAGATGGCGTCACGGGCCATTCAGCGTAGGTATCCCAGGCTCTTGAGCCGCTTGATGGAGTCGGCGTCGAGTTCGATGGGCTCATTGCCCGGTGTGGCCAGGATCACTTTCATCTCCTGGTAGAACCTCCAGAGTTCACGCTCCAGGAGTCGCAGCTCCTCCGGCATGCCCGGCCAGTGACGCTGCTCGTCCCGATCGTTTCGCCAGTCGTAGAAGACTGTGGTGGCGTCCTTGTCCCCCGATGGGGGAATCTCCAGGATACCGTGCCACCTGTCGCGGATCAGTGAATAAGTGCCGTGATCCGAGGGACCGGTCTGGGCGACGGACCAGATGGCGCGAGCCGCGTTTGCCGGACTGGGGTTGAGCATCGTCTGGAGCGGGACTCCGTCGGTTGGAGCCGGCGGGACTCCGGCAATCTCCAGGACTGTGGGGAGGAGATCGACGAGGCTGACTGGCAGTGTCACGACGCGGCCTGCCGGCCAGGAGGGACCGGCGATCACCAGGGGCACCCGGATCAGCTCCTGGTTGAGGTTGTGCCCGTGGTCCAGCCGGCCGTGCTCTCCGAATTCCTCGCCGTGATCCGCGGTGAGGATCACCACCGTCCGGGTCAGGTCCAGGGATTCCAACAGCCGGCCGATTGCCTCGTCGGTGTATCGCACTTCACTGTCGTAGAGGGCCATTGCGTGACGTTTCATCTCGGGGGTGAAGGCGTCTATAGATTCCACCACGTCCGTCGGCCAGGTACCGCGAGTGAAGTCGGGGATACCTTCGGGCACTGGTTCGGGATGAAACTCGCTGTAGTGCGGTTCGTGTTTCTCGTAGGGGAAGTGGGGGTCCAGGTAGTGGACCCAGGAGAATCGAGGCCGATCCGAGGCGCTGTTCAGCCAGGACCGGGCGGCCTCGGTCAGGTGGACGGCGTCGGCTGCGGCGGGAGTGGCGTTCTTCCGGGACCGTCCCAGGAGCCAGATAAGGGCGAACTGCAGTCGCGTGGTCAACCAGAGAAGGTGGTCGGTTCGGGCGAAGATCTCTGGCCGAAAGGTCTCGTAGAAGTCGAAGCCCCGTCCCAGTCCCAGTCCGGGAGCGGAGTAGGCGATATTGACGATGGCGCCTGTGGAGTAGCCCGCCTTCCCGAGAAGCTCGGCCATCGTAGGTACGGACCTCCTGAGCGGCCGGTCCATGGCGACGGCGCCGTGGATGGGAGGGTGCCGGCCGGTCATCAGGGAGCCGACGCTGGGCAGGGTCCAGCTGGAACTGGCGAAGGCGCTGTCGAACCGGACTCCTCGACGGGCCAGAGCATCGAGATTGGGTGTCGTGTTCCTGCCGTAGCCGTAGCAGCCGGCGTGGTCGGCCCGCAGACAATCGATGGTCACCAGCAGTACATCAGGACGTGGAGGGGGCTGGCTCTCGTCGGCAGCGGAGGGCGGGACAAGGCTCTGAAGCAGGAGGATCGCCAGGGCTACACACTGGGCGGCTCGAAACGGTCCGGAAAAGGCTGGCCAGTGTTGCGGCCTGCTGTCGCAGGAGTTCAAGGAGTGGGTCGAGAGCATTGGGAGGGCTGTTGCGGGACTTGTGATTGGCTCGAAAGTAATCTATGCGGCCGCGAGCGGAAAGGCCCTCCCGCTACCGGGCGCAGCCGTCACCCGTGAATGGTCCGTTGTAGTTAACTGCAATGCCGGTGAAATAAGACGGATTTTGTTGTGGTGGGGCTCTGCCCCACACCCCGTTGGGGGAGCCTGCTCCCCCAAACCCCCAATTGGACTGGTGGGACTGAGAGTGCTGATGAACACTTGAATGACATACGAAAG
>JAJFLN010000622.1 GCA_021772705.1 Candidatus Cloacimonadota bacterium
TTACCCGGACATCATCTATGGATCGGCAGACGGCGTATTTAAGTCCGCGCGACTCGACATCGGCTTGGAAGGCTTCCTGTTTTTCCGACTGCTTGCGGTTTCCGACTTTCAACTCGATAAAAGCCGCTGTCCCGTCATCCAGAATAAATTGCAAGTCAGCCACGCCAGGGCGTACACCCATGGCCTTACGCTTCGCACCATTGGGGTTGTAGCGATTGCCCTTTGCGTCTATCCGCGCCCTGGTAGCGTTCTCGTTTGGCACATGCCACCACAATAGGCTCGGCGCTGCCAGCCACAGCCATTTAGCGACGGTCTTGGCTAGGTCGTCTTCGGGATGTTTCATAACAAAATCACCGCTACCAGCACCCACCCCGCCAAGCTAAAGGCGGCTATCACCGTCCATGCGGCGCGTTGGGATAAGCGGTCTCTTTCTATTGTGGTTTCCATTAACCTTTCCAATTGCTTTGAATTAGCGCGGGCGGGTTGGGGTTTTGTTCGAAGAAACGGCAAGCGGGCGTGCCCGGCTCGAATGAAGCTCCTGGACGGCCCATCATGCTTTCGTGCTTCGCGCATTTAATGGGCTTCAGTCTCCCGGCCCTCTTTTTCGAGTTGGCGCTATAGTGCCCGTGCTTGAGCATGAAATTACACTCACGACAGGTCTTACCCTCGGGGCCGCTAGCCGCCCAATGCGCCATGCCCGCCGGTGTAGAGGTGATCTTACTTTGCGTATCGTCGCTGTACGGGTTAGTTAGATTTGCGGTTTGTTTCATTACCAATCCTCCACGGGAATGTTTTCGACTGCATCCTTTAGCGCAAAGAAGGCGGCGTCACGCTCCGAGGGGCTTACCGTTTCCAACCAATCTATTTTAGCGACCTCGACGCCCTTAAAAATAATCGCGTCTTCTGTTATTTCTATTTCCATCACTCACCTATAAATGCGGTCTTGCGATTCTTGCGTTTCCATCAAAACCTTCCCGAATACGCTGACAGAATCGCTTGGTATGCCCGGCTGGACCGCGCAGCCGCCGAAAGGAACGGGAAGGTGTTCGAAAAAAAAGGCCGAGCGTGAACCCGGCGAGTTTCCGCCTAGGGAGGGAGGCGGTAATAAATGCCGGAGCGCCGAGACTGAGGGGACAGGAAGCGCTCCGGCGAACCCACGCGGTGCGTAACGAAAGCGCGGGTTATTCTGATTAGTTGCCATTGCCAAACAAATCGTCAGGCAGCCTAATGCGCTTTTTCCTGCAAGCCTTCTTCAATGCAAAAAAGTGACACATCGGGAATCGGTTGGCCGATTTCATGTTGGATACCGCGCCAGGGACAACGCCTAGCATTTCAGCGACTTTGAAGGTGCCGCCAAGATTATCGACTATACTTTTTACTGTCATCATAACTCGTATTATTCATATGTAATGATCGAAGTCAACGAAAAAAATAAAAATAAATTCATAATTTCTGTTGACACCGTTCACGACATATGAATAATAGAGTTAGTGAGTTGAACCCCTACAAACGGAGACTTCACATGAAACACATTCTATTAATCGCGGCGGTCTCGGCCTCCCTGGCAGCCTGCACCAACTTAAAACTTGACGCCGCCGGCAATGATATCTGGACGGTTGCTGACTGTCAGAAGGCTGGCGGAACCTGGACTAAGTTTCAGAACGCGAGTGGTGGCAGGGCTGCATTCGAGTGGTGCGAGTAATGGATATTGACGAAATGAAGTTAGGCGACATCAAGAAAATCGCCGGCATGTTTGGTGTAACCGAACCCCACCCATTCGTCGGCAGCTATGTCATTGTTCGCTGCCGTGATGCCGGAGTCCATGCGGGCGTGCTAGTTTCCGCCGAAGGTAGAGGCTGTGTGCTTAAACAGTCCCGACGCCTCTGGTACTGGAAGCCCGCCAACAAGGCGTCGTTTCTGTCCGGCGTCGCCGCGCGCGGACTGGATGGTGCCAGTAAGATTGGTGTGCCCGTCGATATATCTCTTACCGAAAACTGCGAAATCATAAAATGCACCCCGGAAGCCGAGGAAAGTATTAAAAATGCAAAACCCTACATCCAATAACAATCCCGGTGACGGTTCCGGTTACGGTTTCGGTGACGGTGGCGGTTCCGGTTACGGTGACGGTTCCGGTTACGGTTTCGGTGACGGTGGCGGTTCCGGTTACGGTTTCGGTGACGGTGACGGTTCCGGTGACGGTTTCGGTGACGGTTTCGGTTTCGGTGACGGTTTCGGTGACGGCGGCGGTTCCGGTGGCGGTTAGGAGAGAGAGAATGTATTTCATTTTGGTATGGCAAGACGAAGCAACACTCCACACCGACCTGGATGGCGCGCTTGACGAATACGCCGCCGACCCCTTTAAGCTTCGTGAATGCCTGGAACGCCACGATACAGGCGCAACCGTCCATACCGCTGGTGAGCTTGACGATATGCTTGACGCGCGGGCTACCGACATAGCCGCCGACGAACGGCATGACCACCAACCCGCAGAGGAAACCGCGTCATGAGTGACAAGACAGCGCATACGCCGGGTTACGAAGTAACAAAAGATGGTCGCGTTTTCTCAATTGCCCACAATTGGCGTGGATATGGGAAAAGAGAGCTAGCCCAGCATCTGAATTCTCATGGCTATCCATCTGTTAGGTTGACGATTGACGGCGCGCGCAAACGGTTCCCCGTCCATGTTTTGGTTGCGAAGGAATATCTCCCTCCCAAACCATTTCCCGACGCGCAAATCCGACACTTGGACGGAAGTCGCACAAACAACCTTTGGGTCAACTTGGCTTGGGGCTCAGCGAAAGAGAACGCGGACGACCGAGCGCGACATGGACGCACGTCTCGCGGGTCACGACATGGCGACGCGATCAAGCGGGGACTGCTTCAAAAGAAGGATATGGCAGCATGAGCAACGAACCGACTCCGGGGCCTTGGCGGATGTCAGAAATTTGGCGACCAGGTTTAGGGAACCACAACCCCGACGCGGATGTAAATGGCAACGTGTTCTTTGGGTACAGCATATCAGGTTCTACCGAGGGGGGCGGGCATATTCTGCCCACACTGGCGGCTGTTCATAATTTCCCAGACAACATTGAAGCCAACGCCCGCCTGATAGCCAGCGCCCCCGACCTCAAAGCTGAGAACGAACGCCTTACCGCACTGAACGCGAAGCTCACTGAAGCGACAACGCGCTGCCAAAAAATCCTCGCTATCCTGATTGACCCTGAAAACAAAGGCTCAGGTATCGACAATATGGTTGCTTGGACGAATTGCGTCTCGGCTGAAAAAGCTGCCCGCGCAGCACTCACCAAAGCGGGGGAGCCGGTGACATGATGACAGAAGAGCAAGCCCGCGAGAAATGGTGTCCGCATGCGCGGGTGTCTGCCAGCAACGAACCAGCGCTTGGTAACCACGCAGCTAATCGGTGGGAAAACCCCCAGGGGCTCCCCGATGGCGCGGGTTGCATCGCCTCTGACTGTATGGCTTGGCGTTGGCAAGACAGCCTTTCAATTCGTGATGGCGAACAGCCCAGCAAGTCGAACAACGGATACTGCGGCCTAGCGGGGAAGCAATGACGGCCCGCCGCTCCCTCGCAATGCGCATCCGAGCCATGAACATGCTCAATGCAACCCCAAACCCACCGAAATGGCGCGGGGCATTGAGTGGCCTTATGCAGGCGCTCGCTTTATTCGCATTATTTGCCGTTCTGGCGCTTGTGCTTGTTGGGTTTGGGGACC
>JAJFLN010000623.1 GCA_021772705.1 Candidatus Cloacimonadota bacterium
ACGCCGAAGGGGATGAATGGAGCGGGCGGCCATATCGTCTGAGCCTGTCGAAGGATGTCCTGAGCTACGCCGAAGGGGATGAATGGAGCGGGCGGCCCTATCGTCTGAGCGGCCTGGTTGTTGTAGACTCCGATCAAGCTACACCGCTGAAGGGGACCAGGCGGGAGAAGGCGAGACTGATTGGCGGGGGATCGTGCAGCTCAGACATCTGGATCGGCGTGACGCATGGCTGGCAGCCCTGGTCCTTGTCCTGTCCCTGGCGCTTCGGCTCGCCTACCTCGAGTCCATTCCGACTGACTTCAGCTCCGATGAAGGGCTCAATGCTCAGGTGGTGGAGTCCATTCTCGACGGGAAGATGTCCGGCGCCGTCGTGACTCGCATCGTCGCAGGCGAGGAAGCCGGTGCGTTCTATCTGAAGGCCCTGTCGGCGAAGTTGTTCGGACTCAGCATCTGGAGCCTCCGGGTTCCGGCGGCTCTGTTCTGCGGTCTGCTTCCTCCGCTGTTCTATGTTCTGGCCCGATCTTTCACGGGTCCGCTCGCTGCCTTCATCGCGGCAGTCCTGCTGGCAATGAACGGCCCTCACCTGGTCTGGAGCCGCCAGGCAAGTTGCATCGGATATGGGGCGACGGCCTTCTGTCTCACCACCATCTTTCTGCAGCGCAGCCTCGTTCGGAGTAGTATCGCCAGTTTCATCGGACTCGGCCTGGCTCTCGGCGTCGGAATTCACACCTATCCAAGCTTCCGGCTGGTTCCCTTTCTTGTTCTGGCCACTCTCGTTGGTCATGCCCTGTCCGTTCCCTCGCGAGATCGCAGAGCCGTGTTCTTCGGTACCTTCATTGTCCTCGACATACTCGTTCTCTCAGCGACGCCGCTCCTGTGGGATGCCGAGGGTTTCCGGTGCTACCTGGACAGGCTGCAGACAGTTTCCATCGCTGGGGGGGATGTCGGAGCCTGGGAGCCGCTGGTCCAGGACACTCTGCCCAAGTTGCCCCAGATCCTCCTCGGTGTGGCCAGGACCTTCCCTACCCAGCAACTCTATCCGCCTCTGGTCGGATGCCTGATGCTTGTCGGCCTTCTGGTGGTCTTGCTGCGCCATGCCGGGCTCAGCTCATGTGAATCGCAACAGTCCGGTCCTTCGGCGGGTACCGGCGCGCAGCCAGCCCGGCCAACCTTCCCTGGCCTCCTGCTGTTGTTCCTGCTCGCCGCAGCCGTTCTGCCGGCCCTTCTCGTGACCTACCAGGCCGATCACGCACGCCGATTCCTCTTCGGCCTTGTCACCTTTCACCTTCTGGCTGCAATCGGTCTCGACGCCCTGTTGTCGGCCCGAGACGTCGATGGCCGGCCCGGGCGGGTGCTTCGGCTGTCGGTGGTGGCGAGCATCGTGGTGGCTCTCGCCTTTCTTCCGCTCCGGAATCCTTTCAAAGCGCTCTGGAGTATCCAGAGTCCGGGAGCCCTCAAGGTGCTGCTTGGCTCCCTCCGGTTTGCAAGGGAGAACGCGGTTCTCATTCCAGCGGGGCCCATGCTCTACAGCTGGAACGATTGGGACATCTCGCCGGAACTGGACTTCGTCCTGGACTCCCATGAACCGGATGCTGTCCAGGGACTCAACCACTACCCTCTCATCCCACCGGAAGGAGATCTGTTCTATCTGGTCAGCCGGACGCCCTGGTTGACACGCCTTCAGGCCATCTATCCCGAAGGTAAGGTCATCCAGTGGAGCGATCCGTACCGAGATCAGACGCTCCAGTTCTACCACGTATCCGGGCAGTCGGCCTGGAGACACCAGGGCCTGTCCCTGTCCGCCTCAGGCCCCGACGGTGTTGCAGTGAGCCGCCGCAGTCACGGAGTTGCCATCCCGGCCAGGCTCTCGCCGTCACTGAAGAGATTCTCCTGGACTGGCAGCCTCTACCTCGACCGACCTGGACTTTGGAAACTTGCAGTCTCTGCCAAAGGCTCCCTTGCACTCTCCGTGGGGAACAGGAGTGGGCGGGAGCAGCCAGGCGACGTGAGTGTGGAGGGATACTTCGCCGAGGGCTGGCACCGGTTCTCCCTGGAATGGAGTCGTGAGTCCCGTCGAGACTCACGGCCTCGAGTGCACTGGACACATGCTGAGTCCGGTAGAGACGGCGAGATACCTCCCGAGTACTTCCTGTCAATCGTTCCGCCCGAGACCTACTTGCTTGCCAGACCGACGTCCAGCAGGCTGTCTCATCTCGAGCCGATCCGGGTAGAGGACTGGTGGGCTGACTGGGAGAGAAATGGCGAACGGAATCTCTACACTGACGTTGCCTTCGTGGGAGAACACCTTGTCGCTCTGGCTTCTGGCAGCAACTCACTGGGAGTTCTCGCAGGCCGCCGCACTCGGTCGGAGGAGGTCTTGCCCTCGATCGATCGGCTGGATGATCTACTGGCGTTTGACGCGCTCTGGTCCACGGACATGGTCTCCACCGATCTGTCCGTGGGGCCTGGTGGCGACGTAGCCTTGATACATGACGATCCAAACGGGCTCTATCTCTACTCGAGTACAGAGGATCGGATGTTGTTCTTTCCTCTCGATGTGGAGGATGGTTACCCCGTTCGGATCAGCCACGATCCAGGAGGCAATCAGTTCATTCTCACAAACGGAGAGAGAGACGAGATTCGCCGATTCAGGGCCACGGGGGAAGAGCTCAGTCCCTGGCCGATCATCGGTGCCGTGTCGATCTGCTTCGTTCCTGGCGGGGGGTACGCAGTCGTGGTACCCAGGCGAGGGGGTATCCTCCGTCTCGACCAGGAAGGCAATGAGGTGGCGTTCTGGCGAGAGACTGGCGTGTCACCCCTCTCGCGGATCACGGCCGATGAACAGGGCCGGGTCTATGTGACACTGGCCAGTCGACGAATCCTGGTCTACGACTCCAGTGGGAATGTGATCGTCCCATGGCAGCAGCTGCCCAGCTCCCAGGATGGGAAACACAGGCTGCTTCCTCAAACCCTGTCGATCCTCCCCTCTGGTCAACTGGCCATGGCGGTAGGCCGCTCCATTCGGGAGGTGGTCGTGGCACGTCTTCAGCCTGGCCCAGTCGTCAGGACCAAAATGGAGTCGGTTCCAACCGTGCCGGTGGAGGAGCCGATCGGGCCATCGGATCCGTAGGACGCGTCCCTGCCGGATTGATACCTCGTTCAGGAGAGGGTGGGCAGCCAAGCGGGGATCGCTGCGTGCTCGCCGCTCGACGTCAGCTGTGCTCTCCGTAGTGCTTGTTGATGAAGTCGTTCTGTATCCAGGTCAATCGCGTGAAGGCCTTGATGGCTCGGACTTCCTGGTCCCGGTTCAGGCCAAGGGCGGCAATCTCGTCGATGAAGATGATCGACAGCATCCCCATGAAGACGTTCATCTGGGCCTGGGGAACATTGATGGCGCTGCTGCCTCCGCGGGGAGTGTGCATCTTGCCCACCGTGTCCAGATACTTGGCCATGGAGGGGTCGTAGGCCTTCCCGAGCAGGTTCATGAGATAGGTGCGGAGATGGCTCTTTCTGAACCGGATCTGCTCATGCTCCGGTCCCAGTTCGTTCACGGCCTGGGCCAGGGGACCCTTGTCGTTGGTTCCGGGGGCCACGAAGTGCCTGGCCGTGGCATCGAAGGCGAGTAGTTTGTCATAGGTCCGTTCCACCATGGCGTCGACCCGCGGGGCCAGATGACCCACGAGGGAGCGGATCGCCGCCACGTCCTCATCCCCGAACTCCAGAAACTCCTTGAGGTAGTCGAACCGGTAGGCCAGATCTTCTTCCAGCCGCTGTTCATCGATCTGTTTCATCAGGGCTACTCCCTATCGTCACTTGACGATCAGGCACTCATCTTGAAGAGCTCCTCCGGCGGTTCGGCCTCGCACAGCTTCAGGTCGAACTTCTCCTGCA
>JAJFLN010000624.1 GCA_021772705.1 Candidatus Cloacimonadota bacterium
CCCATCTTGAAGGATATCTACCTTCACGATCCCAATCCGGCCGTCAAGTTCTTGGCCAAGAAGGCACTGACCAACCTGGGGGAAGACATCTCGGCCATCCAGGAGGAAGGGCAGGCTCGAGTAGCAGAGCTCCCCCAGACACCGGGAACCGTGGGCGCCCAGAGCATTCCGGCGCCGATTGCATCTGCCGGGCAAGTTTCACCCCTCGGTGGCGACCCCTTCGGCCCGACTCCAGCCGTTCCCGCGCCAGCCCCACCTGAGGTGGGTGGCAGCAGCGGTGAACCGGCCTTTGGCGCCTCCCCATCGCCTGCTCTCTCCCCGGCTGCCGGCGGAGTCAGCGGTGAGCCCGCATTCGGTGGCGAGCCATCGCCACCCCCTGGCCTGTCGGCGGTTCCAGCCCAGCCCGCAGGTGGACCGACCGGCAGCCAATCCGGCGGCATCCTGATGGACCACGACATCATGTGGAAGGTGGCGATGGACGAGTTCCGCCCTATCGTACCCAGTCTATTCCGGCTGATTTCCTCCGAGGATCCGAAGCTGCTGGACAAGGTCTCCGACGCGACGGAGAAGCTGGGCACCGTCCTCTGCGCGGCGGCGCTCCTCGAGGCCTACGAGCGGGAGCAGTCTCAGGCCAGAAAGGAAGACGATGGCGGTGGGCTCGAGGCCTTCCTCCAGGATGTCAGCGACCTCATCCACATCGCGCGGCTGAAACACTCCGGCATCAACCCGGCGACGGCGGCGGCGATGGGTAACCTGACCTGCCCCGAAGTGCTCGAGGCCTTCATCGACATGCTCCGAAGCAACAACACGGTGCTTCAGGACAATGCGGTCAGGATCCTCTCCGAGCTGTCGGACCCGAATACGGTTGAGCCGCTCCTTCGCTTGCTCGGCAGCGACAACATGCGTCTGGAGCGAAAGGTCATCAAGACGGTCAGCAAGATCGTCCGGGAGACGAAGACCGACCAGGATCTGGTGCTGAAGTCGATCCTGGATCATTTCAAGCCCGGCGAGTCAGACTTCAAGCTCTTCTCCATCGTCGACGCCGTGGGTCGCATCAAGACTCCGCAGGCACTCAAGCATCTTACGGACTGGCTGAAACATGACCTGCCTCGTGTCCGGGCCAACGCCGTCGAGCGAATCGCTGAGATGGATCTCCCGGAGAGTGAGAAGGTCCGGCTTCTGGGACCCTGCCTGAACGACCCGAACAACCGTGTTCTGGCCAATGCAGTGGCGGCCCTCTGGCACAGCGCTGCTCAGGATCGGGCGCGAGAAGTCATGCTCCAGTGTCTGCGGGACGACGACAAGTGGGTCCGAGCCTCAATCGCCTTCGCACTTGGAGAGATCAACGAGGCAGAGACGGTTCCGCCTCTGATCTCGCTTCTGAAAGACCCGGATCCGGCGGTGCGGCGAAACGCGAGCAACTCGACCCGCAGGTTGGTCTCCAAGCAGGCTGTGGCCAAGCTAGTGGAGTACGTGAACGACGACAGCGTGGACGTTCGGATCTGCGTGGTGGAGCAGATCGGCCGTTCCGGTATCGACGCCTACAACGATGTTCTTCACCTGCTGATGATCGACGCCGAGGCCGTGCCCCGTCTGCTGGCGGCCGTGGTCCTTTCTCTGGGGCAGATGAAGCTGCCTGAGAACATTCCGACGATCTCCTATTATCTGAACGAGGATGATGAACTGATCCGGGCAAACTCGGTCCTCGCCCTGGAGGCAATCAACGATCCGAAGGTCATGAGCTTGATCAATCTCTCGATCACCGACTCACATCCCATGGTTCGAGCCACGGCGGCCAAGGCCGTCTGGCGTTTCGGGGAAATTGGCGCTGTCAACGTGGTTCGCGAGATGGTGGAGTCCGAATCTCCGGAACAGCAATCTCACGGTGTCTTTGCTCTGGGTGATATGGCAGAGTCCGTAAGGGAAAAAAGAAAGCTGGCCACCTTCCCCCTCTTGGTGGCCGCCCTGCGCAGAAGTCCTCGGTTCGAGCAACTCCGATCCCGTGTCTCGGGATTCTGACCTCCACTCTCATGTACCGACGAATCACCGGATCTGGCCGTTGTTGTGGGATGAAGCAACCCGGCGCCCGGCAGGACCTGCAGCTGACCCGTCTCAGGTCGGGACAGGTGCTGCCCATGATCCTGATCGCCATGGCGGTCATGGCGATTCTCGGGATCGCGGTCCTGTTTACCGGCTCCTCCGACTACGCCCAGTCAGCACTGGTGGTCTACGGCCTCAAGGCCGAGCAGTTCGCCCTGGCCGGTCTGGAGGAGGCCCAGGCTGGACTCTACGATCAGCTGAACCGTCCTGCTCCGAGCCTGCCGCAGATGAGAAAGGACCTGTTCTCGCAGATCCGAAACCGGGTCAGTTCAGGCAAGACGGATCCCATCCCTGAGATCGACCTGGTGGACGCCAAGCTCGTGGAGCGAACCGAGGCTCTCGTGTCTGCTGGCGGCGGCAAGCTCCACTCGGCTTCGGCGAAGTTCTACGGGTTCCGGCGCCTGAAGTATCAGATCGTGAAGGGATCGGAGGATGACCTCTTCGCCTCCGACCTGATCTATTACCGAGACCCTACTCAGAAGTTCAAGAAGACCTATTCCTACACCCCGGAAGACTACGTCGGCTGGTATAGCATCACTGTTGAAGCCTCCTACGGCAAGATCAAGAGGAAGATCACGGCGACTCACGACATCAAGGTCGTGGACGTCAGTCCTCCGGCCCGGCAGTTTGCCCTGTTCTGCTATGGCTCCACCCGATCCGACGTTCCCAACGGCCCCCCGGCGACCTTCGCCGACGAGGACTTGAACAAGGGCGGCGGGCTCAAGGTCTTTGCCGATGGGGACTCCCGGGTCCTGGTTCGGGGTCCTTTCCTCATCGAGGCCGAAGGGCGTTCTGACGGAGCCGGAGGCGAGAGGCCGCCCACCTGTTCCAGCTACCCGCCCGAGGCCGGAGGCTCGCAGCGGCAAGCCTGGAAGGGCTGGGCCGCCATCCCGGCCATTCGGGATGGCGTCCTGGATCGAGCCGGATTCTCCTTCGCCAGCGTTGGTGTCGGACCGAGGCGGCCCGATTCCATCAGCGGCGGGCGACCCATCACGCAGCGACTCGTGGGCGCCTTGACGGGGTCCACGCTGGCTTCGCTCCTCAGTGACGACGCGGGCTGGTACATCCTGGACAAGACAGATCCCCAGTGGTACGCCGGCTCCCGTCCCGTGGACTCCCGGAACAGGAGTTTCTCCCTAGTCGGAGATCCTCAAGATCCCGCCAGCGGAGGATTCAGCCCCTTCGTGGGTCACCTGTGGAAGTACGGTACCAGCCGGGACATCCTGGGGACCTCGGCGAGCATGATGGGTCCCGGCAAGAGGTCCTGGATCGACATGGGTGACGACGAGACCTTCTACTCCATCGAGGCCGAAGGGGGCCTGGTCGGCGTCTACAACCGGATCAAGTTTACCCGAGGAGCCGAATATTTTGGCGCCTGGGATGTTTACAAGGTGGGGGTCCAGGACAAGGTCCGTACGAACTACGGCTATCGATGGGAGAAGGCCTATGAGCGGGCTTGGCTCGACAAGACCTTCTCCAGCCTGTTCTCTTTCACGACGATATTCCTCCTCGGCCCCATCGGCGGACTGGCCACCATCGCCGCCATCGATGCCCTGGGCGTGGCGCCTTTCTCGGGCAACACGCCGCCGATGAATCTGGCCCTGGTGCGGCCCGCGGACATCAAGAATGTCCTGCCTCCCAAGTATCGTCCCTATGAGCGGGCCGCGACCCGGAAGTACAAACGGCTCGGAGATCTGAAGTCGATCCAGGCAAAGAAGCCCCTGATGCTGGACGGCGTGATCTGGGTGGATGATCCGTCGACCTCGCAAGGGTTCAACTATCTCGGCAGGGGGATCATTGTCTCCGACGGAGCGGGAGTGACGTCCAACCCGAAGCTGACCCTTCCTGTGACGCCGAAGGTTGCGACGGGGGCTTCGCCTGCTGCAGCCAAGGATTACCTGACGTTCGTCTACAGCAAGGATGAGGATGGCAAGACCCATCTGGCCGAGTACCAGCTGGAGCTCGACTTCGCTCCCGAAGCAGGCAGCAACTCCGGCTCCGTCTTCCAGGGCAGCATGATGGCCACTCAGGGTGTGCGCCCTCGTCCCGGGAAGAAGGTATCCGTCGCCGGGAACCTGATCTGCAGTTTCATGAACAAGCAGAAGATCCCCGACGATGCGCGGCTCAGCGTCAGATA
>JAJFLN010000625.1 GCA_021772705.1 Candidatus Cloacimonadota bacterium
CTTCCACTAATTCATGGGTATTGCGCCTAGGCGACGCCGTCCAGGACTTTCTTGGTCTGCTTCTTCCCTTGGGGCGGCATCTTGGCCTTCGACTTCGACTTCGACCTCTTCGCGCTCTTGGCAGGCTTGCCGTTGCTCTTGGCGTCAGCCTTCACCATGCCTCCGGGATGCAGGGGGAATCCGATCTGGCCGGGTTTGAAGTCATCCACCTGGATGGCCTCGTCCCTGGCGGAATCGGCCTCGTCGATCCGCTTCTTCTCGTCGTCGGTGATGACGCCAGCTGCAACGGCCCTCTCGACCAGCGTGGCTGCGGGATGCCGATCGAGCTTCTGGGCCCGGATGGCGACGCGAATCTTCTTTTCAGCCTGAAGGCCCTCGACGCACCGGTCCAGAGCCGCTTCGAGCATACCTAGTCCAGGCTCCTCTGCCGGAGGCACGTAGATGTCCCGGGTCAAGCGCAGCCTGCCCTCACGATCTTCCAAAATGGCCCGGGCCACATCGGCGCCCAAGGCGTCATCGGGCTCCCGCATGTTGTATCCCAGGGGGAAGATCAGAGGCCGCAGCATCCAGGCTGCGGGACGGAATGGCATGTTGTCCAGGACTCCTTGAAGGGCCTGTTGGATCTCGTAGATGGAGTTCTCACAGCCCCAGCGCATGAACTGCACGTCCTCGTGAGGCTCGCCCTCGTCGTGGAACCTCTTGATCGTCGCCGAGCCGAGATAGAGCCAGGCCAGAGCGTCGGCCAGGCGACCCGTGATCTTCTCCCGGCGCTTCAGACCGCCGCCGATGGTTCCCATCACCACGTCTGAAACCAGCGAGAAGGCTGCACTCATCCGTGTCAGCTGACCCAGGTAGTAGCGGCTGTACCGGTTTCGAGTCGGCACGGAGGCGAGCCGGCCCCCCGTGAGAGCCAGCAGGAAGGAGCGAGCGAGGTTCCGGAACACGAAGTTCACATGGCCAAAGAAGGCCTGATCGAAGGCCGCCACGTCCCGGCTGGCGGCTGCGGCCATCTCCTGTTGGACGAAGGGATGGCACCGGATGGCGCCCTGGCCGTAGATGATGAGGGTTCGGGTCAGGATGTTGGCCCCTTCGACCGTGATGCCGATGGGGGAGGCGACGTAAGCCCGGGCGAGAATGTTCCGGGGGCCCTTGCAGATGGCCGATCCGGCCCGGATATCCATGGCATCATTGACGATGACTCGCATGCTCTCCGTCATGTAGGCCTTCATTATGGCCGAGATGACAGACGGCTTGTGCCCCTCGTCGAGGGCGCCGCAGGTCATTTCCCTGGCGGCGTTCATCAAGTAGGTGAGTCCGCCGATTCGAGCCAGGGGCTCTTCGATTCCTTCGAACTTGCCGATCGGATTGTCGAACTGCTCCCGAACCGTGGCGTAGGCACCAACGACCCTGGCCGCGGTCTGAGCACCGCCACAGGAGGAGGCGGGCAAAGAGATGCCTCTTCCGGCGGCCAGGCACTGCATCAGCATGAGCCAGCCGTCGCCGGCCCGCTCCTTGCCACCGATGATGCAATCGAGAGGAACGAAGACGTCCTTGCCGGTCGTCGGTCCGTTCAAGAAAGGGATGCCCAGGGGATCGTGGCGCCTTCCGATGTCGACTCCCTCCAGATGGGCAGGGATCAGCGCACAGGTGATTCCCAGGTCCTCCTTCTCGCCAAGCAGGTGATCCGGATCCTTCAGACGGAAGGCGAGTCCTACCAAGGTGGCCACCGGTGCCAGAGTGATGTACCGCTTGCACCAGTTGAGACGCATCCCCAGGACTTTCTTGCCCTCGTACTCGCCCTCACAGATGATGCCGACGCTGGTGGTGGCAGCCGCGTCGCTGCCGGCTTCCGGGCCCGTCAGGGCGAAGCAGGGCATCTCCTCGCCTCGGGCGAGGCGGGGCAGGTAGTGGTTCTTCTGCTCCTCCGTTCCGTAGTGGAGCAGCAGCTCGGCCGGGCCAAGGGAGTTGGGGACCATGGCCGTCACAGTGGCTGTCAGATCCCGGCTGGCCAGCTTGGTGATGACCGCCGAGTGGGCAATGGCCGAGAAGCCATGTCCGCCGTACTCCTCGGGGATGATCATTCCGAAGAAGCCCTTCTCGCGCATGAAGTTCCAGACGACCGGAGGAAGGTCCCTCTCCTGCTCGAGCTTCCAGGGGTCCACCATGGAGCAAAGCTGTTCCACCTCGTTGTCCACAAAGGACTGTTCCTTCACGGTCAGGGGCGTGATCTTGAAGTCCATGAGCTTCTTGTAGTCAGGACTCCCGGAGAACAGGTCCCCGTCGAACCAGACTGTTCCCGCATCCAGGGCGATCCGCTCCGTCTCGCCAATCTTGGGCAGGATGGAGCCGATCAAGCGCATGACTGCCGGCGTGATCAGGCTCTGGCGCAGGGGTGCGACGCCAGTCAGGATTGCAACCGCCGCTAGCAGCACACCGGCGACTATCATCAGCGCGAGACTGGCGCCGGAGCCGGCCCAGAGGGCGAGCAGACCTGCCCCTCCAACCACCCAGGACCAGAATCCCTGTCCGGCATACATGAGTGAGAACACAACGAGGACCAGTAGGAGCAGAGAAAGAAGGAGCATGGCACTTTCCTGGGGTCGAAGGGTTTAGGGACTTCTGACAGTGTGACTCTCATAACGCTTTGCGTCAAGAGTCATCCATACGGCAAATCGACGACTCTCGCTCTCATGGCTCTGTTTCGTGATTCGGCGCACGTCAATGCCGCAGGGCGAGGACCATTACGCAATGCGGCATAAGAGGGCGCCAGATCGCCGGATCTTCCCGCGCCCTTCGGCCCGACCCATCGACACGCTCAGGGGAGGGCGCCTGGCGGCATCCCACCGGCCGGCCGGCCCTGCCCCCGGCCCCCAGCCCTCAGGGTCTCGTCGGCGCCTGGGTCTGTTGGCGGGTCCAGGCCAGGGCGCCCTCGTCTCCAGACAGGGCATCGTGAAGCGCTCGCCGCAACAAGTGGGCCTCATCGGCGTAGTGGCTGCATCCGACGTGGGTCCGGCCGATGGCGTGAATACTGGCTCGAGTCCGGTAGGCGTGTGGCGGTGGGTAACGAACCCGGTGTGAGGCCCGTCCCGTGAATCGCTTGCTGGCGATCTCCACACCGGAGGGGTCGAGGAGCAACACCTGCAGGTCCAGACGGGCCTTGTATCGGGCCGCGCTGAATCGGGAGCCGGTCCCTGGCGGTTGGCTCGCCCGGAAGGTGTCCTTGTGGTATGGGTCCGACGTGGTCACCCTGTAGTTGGGGCGGAGTAGACGGGCCTCCACGCGAAGCGAGGAAGAGGTGTCACCTTCGGCGACTGACCGAAGTTCTCCCAGGGCCTGGCCGAGAAGAATCGAATCGGTGAAATCCGCCGCCCCGGCCTTCGGTTGGGCCGCTGGGCCGGCGATCATCTGAGCCGTCATCAGCATGAAGATCGCCGGGAGTGAAACCTGAAGCGGTCTGAACCAGTACATACAGTCATGGGATTATGTCTCCATTGCCGTCGGGTCAACCGGCCGGTGGAGCCGATTCATTGGCCAAGAGACCGGTCCAAAGGGTTGTAAATCCCACTGTTAATCGCTATAATGCTGCCGATTTCCTCGGGTCATGCATGCATGAACGACCCAGAATCGGCCGGGAGGCGGACACAGATAATGAAGAACAGGAAGGCAATCGGAATACTCGCGGGCGCCCTCGTCGTGGCCCAGCTGGGCGTGGCCCCTGTCGCCGCCGAAGATGGGGAGGGGCAGCTGTTCTCGGAGGCTCTCACGTCCCAGAATCCTCTTCTGCAACGCTACTTCATGAAGGTACCCCAGCTCGTCCACGTCACCTTCGACGGCAGAGACGAGCAATTCACCGTCACTCGACTGAAGAACGGTAGCTTGCGACAGGTCAGCGGTCTCTACGGAGAGCCGTTCCTGATGCTCAACCCCACCGCTGAATCTCTCGGCCAGGTCTACGACATCGTCAAGGACGGCACGGTGACCTTCGAAGAGAAGCTGGCTCTGGTCGACATCTACCCCGAATTTGCCGAGAAGCCCTTCCAGCCTCCCAAGACCGAAGAGGTCAAGGCCCCGAAGGCCAGATACCTCACCAGCTACGAGAAGCTGTTGATGCGCCTCTCGAGCATCTCCAAGCGCATGCGATGGCTCTTCTTCAAGGCCACCACGTCGAAGAAGAAGTTCTGGCAGCTCTACTACGGCGCCCAGATCAAGATTCTGACGCCGATCAGCGGGATGATCTCCAAGAAGGCAGCAGCCAAGGTCGCCGAGGAAGCCACGGGTGACATCGATCGAGGACAGGTGGCCATCACCCCCGGAGGACTCATCGATCAGCTCGCAGGCGTCGTCGCGGCCCACGTCATCATGAAGGACGAGGACATGGGAGCTTTCGCCCCGGTCCTGAAGCGCCTGAAGCAGAGAATCCAGGGCGACGCCTTGGCCCTCAAGGCCGGCATTTCTGCCGCACCTCCCAGCGGAGGTAACGAGGAAGACCATCAGGCGGCCATGCAGAAGCGGCTCGAAGCAGTGGAGAAGCTGCTGGAACTCGCCGAAGCCGGCCCGTGATCGTCTGAAATCGTCAGCCTCGAAGTTCCTTCAGGAGTGTCTTGAATCGCTTCGGCAGTGGTGCCTCGATCTCAACGGGCAGCTCATCACCGGGTCGACCACCGGGGTGTGGAGAAGCTGCTGGAGCTCGCCGAAGCCGGTCCGTGATCGTCTGAAATCGTCAGCCTCGAAGCTCCTTCAGGAGTGTCTTGAATCGCTTCGGCAGTGGTGCCTCGATCTCAAAGGGCGGCTCATCGCCGGGTCGACCACCGGGGTGCGGAAGCCTCATTCGCTGCGAGTGGAGGCCGATCCAGCGCTCCGTGTCTCTCGCGACATTAACGGAACGGTTCTCGAAGTAGTCCACGTCCATCACCGGGCCATAGAGGAAGTCCCCGTGAATCGGGGTCCCGAGATGGGCCAGGTGGGCGCGAATCTGGTGCTTCCGGCCCGTGACGAGTCTGACTGACAGCAGAGCGTGGTTCGTGAATCGCTCCAGGACCCGGTAGCGGGACTCACAGGGCTCACCGGTGGGGGCGACGCAGACCTTGATGCGAACCGGCGAATCCACATCGGGACCGAGAGGCTCCCTGATCACGCCCTCGTCCTCAGGAGGGCAGCCGTCGACCAGAGCCAGATAGTCCTTCTCCACTTTTCCGGACTCGAAGTAGCCCTGGACCCTGCGGGCCACGTTGGAGTTCCTGGCGAAGAGGATCAGGCCAGAGGTCAGCTTGTCGAGCCGATGACATGGACAGGCGTCGGGCCACTCCTTCTTGACGAAGGCGACCACCGTGTCCCGGGTCATCATTCTGACCCCGTGGACCAGGATGCCGGCCTCCTTCCAGACGGCCAGCAGGTGATCATCCTGGTGCAATATCCGGATGCCCTGCCGAGGAGGAGGTGGACCGGCGGCCTCGGGATCGATGGCCACCAGATCCCCGTCCCTCAGCTTTCTCGATGGAAGAACAGGCCGGCCATTCACGAGCACCTGGCCGCTGGAGATTCGCCTCCTCCAGGCCGTCCGGGAGAATGGCCGGCATCGCTCCCGCAGGTAGTAATCGATCCGGCAACCCGAAGGTCCATCGAACTCGAGGACGTACCAGTCGCTGCCGGGACCAGGAGTGTTCATCCCAGTCAGGATAGCGCGAAGGTCGAGCGATGAAAATGGCGGCCTCCGATGGGGGAAAAGCCGTCCGGGAGATCCGGGGACACACGTCTGGACCCGAACTCGCCAGGCGAACCTACTGGGTCGGGTGACCTCTCGGAGTTCGGGTCCAGTCGTGTGTCCCCGGATCTCTGTGGTCCGAGTACTCCCCCGCCATGTCATGCTTTTCAGGCCATTTCAGGCCATTTCAGCCCGTTTCAGCGACCGAGGCGTCAGCCGTCAAGCTAACCTGTCTGTATGGCGAAGGACACGAACACGAGCCGGGAGACGGCGTTACTCCTGAAGCGGCTGGAGGGACTGGGGCCTGGAGCTCTCACAGATCAGGAACTGCTGCGGGTCCTGCTGAGGCCAGGCCGTGAAGGAGCTGCCAGGGCAGGGGAGTTGATTCGCCGGTTCCGTCGTCTGAGCCGGCTGTCGGCGGCAAGTCCCGGCGCCCTTCGGCGGGCCGGATCGCTGTCTCGATCCGAGGTGGCCCGGATAGCCGCGGCCTTCGAGATGGCAAGGCGTGGTGTCTCGACTCAGGAACGAGAGGGTCCATCCCTGGCCGGCCCCGCTGAGGCTAGTCGTATCCTGATTCCCCGCCTCCGGGGCCTGAACAGGGAGGTCTTCGGTATCCTGCCCCTGGACACTCGAGGGCGATCCGGCCCGTTCCGGGTAGTCAGCGTCGGCAGTCTCTCGGCCAGCATAGTTCACCCGAGAGAGGTCTTTGCCGAAGCCATCACCGAGGCCGCAGCATCGATCATTTTGGCCCATAATCATCCCTCCGGTGATCCGGCGCCGAGCGCCGAGGATATCGCCGTGACCCGAAAACTCGTGATGTCAGGGGAGCTGATGGACATTCCCGTCGTGGACCACCTGATCGTAGGCAGCAGCCGGGTGGTCAGTCTCGCCGAGCTGGGGCTACTGGAGGAGGCCCGCCCTGCCGGGAGATCCACCGGCGGGGGCAAGACCTCCGTGAGCCATCGATTGGGGAGAACAATTCAGGCCTCGGAACCGTAGTGGATCATGAATCAGTGATCTTGGACGGTCGGGTCATGCCCGCTGGCGAAGGCGTTAGTAACTGAAGAGAAGAGGTTTGCCGGTCATGTGGACAGCGATGGAGAAGAGGGAGGAACAGGTGAAGCGAAGGTTCCCGTGCGGGCTCTCGGCCTGCCTGATCGTTTTCCTCACCGGTTCAGTCCTAGCCCAGGACGGCCAGGACGAGGATCGGCTCTTCGAGGGTCTCGAGCGATCCCAGCCGAGGGCTGAGCGGAGTCTGGCCGATGTCTACCAGAGCTACTTCGGCGACGAGGCTGGACCTTCGGCTCCCGAGAGTTCCCGTTCTCGCCGAAGGGCAACTGAGTCGGACCCCACGAATCTGGACATCGAGATTGGCCGCGATGGTGACAACCGTATCACTCCACCCAGGCACCGCGAGTTCCCTGGTGGAACGGGAGATGGAAACAGACCGGATGACTCCGCTAGGGATCACGGTCACGAACATGGGAGTGGGGGCACCGGCGACGACCGCCTGGATCCCGTGGACGAAGATCCCAGTCAGGAGCCCACCGGCCGACGGTACGCAGAATATGAAGTGGTTCGAGGCGACACACTCTGGGGTCTCGCCGATCGGTACTACAAGGACGGGTTCCGGTGGAAGGATATCTACCTGGCCAACGATTACCGGATCGATAACCCGAACCTTATCTTCCCCGGTCAGGTCTTCAGGATTCCTCTGGACGATCCGGCTCCGTCGAAGCCTCGGCCTTCGAAGCCGGACCCGGAGCAGTGGCCCATCTACAGCGACAGCTTCCAGGACAGAGACCAGTACTCGAGTTACGGCAAGTCGGGCGGTTCCCTCAGGGTCCGTCACACCCGGTACCCGGTTCCCTCCGGTCGAATCACCTCCGACTTCGGACCCAGATGGGGCCGATACCACGGAGGACAGGACATCGCCGTCCCCAACGGCACCCCGGTCCGGGCCACGGCTCCGGGCAGGATCATCTTCACTGGCTGGAAGGGCGGCTACGGCCGGACTGTGCAGATATTGCACCAGGACGGCAGCATCACGACCTACGCCCACCTCAAGGGATACACCAAGCAGAACCGCCGATGGGTGAATGCCGGTGACACAGTGGCGCTCTCGAACAACTCGGGACACTCCACGGGCCCCCATCTCCACTTCGCAGTTTCGAAGAACGGGCGCTTCCTAGATCCCAGGCGGATCATCGACTTTCCTCGCAAGGGCCGCAGGTTCTAGTAGCAATGCTGGTGAGATAAGACGGATTTTGTTGTAATGGGGCTCTGCCCCACACCCCGTTGGGGGAGCCAGCTCCCCC
>JAJFLN010000626.1 GCA_021772705.1 Candidatus Cloacimonadota bacterium
GACTTCCCCTTCAAGGGCAACATGGACGAAGCCGCTCTCGATGCCGCCTTGAAGGAGCATGGCACGGAGAAGATCCCCCTGGTGATGATCACCATCACCAACAACTCCCACGGGGGGCAGGCCGTCTCCCTGGCTAACGTCAAGGCCGTCCGGGAGGTCTGCGATCGCCACGGCGTCCCGCTGTTCATCGACGCCTGCCGGTTCGCCGAGAACAGCTACCTCATCAAGATGCGCGAGGAGGGCCAGGGAGAGAGACCGGTCGAGGAGATCGCCCGGGAGATGTTCTCGCTTGCCGATGGATGTACCTTCAGCGCCAAGAAGGACGCCCTGACCAACATCGGAGGCTTCCTGGCCATGAACGATGACTCCTGGACCCAGCAGGCCAACAACCTGCTGATCCTGACGGAGGGGTTCCCCACCTACGGCGGCCTGGCGGGACGTGACCTGGAGGCCATCGCCATCGGCCTGGAGGAGGTCCTGCACGAGGACTACCTGGCCTACCGGATCCGGACCATCGAGTACCTGGCCGAGAAGCTCCACAAGGCCGGCGTGCCCACCCTTCGTCCCCATGGAGGACATGCGGTCTATCTCGACTCCCGGCGATTCCTGCCCCACATCCCCGCCAGCGCCCTGCCCGGCCAGGCCCTGGCCTGCGAGCTCTATCTGGAAGCGGGTATCCGATCCTGTGAAATCGGAACCGTGATGTTCGGCCACACGGATCCCGATACGGGGGAGGAGGTTCCCTCCAAGCTCGATCTGGTCCGGCTGGCCATGCCCCGCCGCGTCTATACCCAGAGCCACACGGACTACGTGGCGGAGGCCATCATCGACGTCTTCCAGCGAAGGGATGCTATCGGCGGGCTGAAGTTCACCTATCAGGCCCCGATGCTCCGGCACTTCACGGCCCAGTTCAGCCCCATCGCCTGAACCTCGACTCCTGTCGAGCCATTCAGGGGCTGCTGCGCCAGCCGAGGAACACCTTCAGGGCCAGCAAGATCAGGGGAGCGGTGTGGAAGAGCAGGTCGAAGATGTCCAGAGGCCGGGTGAGCCGCCCTTCCGCCAGCATCTTCAGCTTCTCCCAGGCATGAGGCTCGGGAGAGAACGGCGCCAGCCCCAGGAAGATGGCTATCACAACCAGGGGCGCCATCGGTATGTCTTCGAGCCAACTCATGGGGATCCGGCCGGCTCAGTCCCGGATGGAGACCACGGTGTAGTGAGGAATGCACTCCCGGAGTCGCCGATCCGGTTCGTCCCTGGCCATGGTCTTCAGACGTTCCATTCCGGCGGCGAACTGTTCGTCGCTGATCAGGTCGAGCTGGGAGATCGTCCGCTTGCTGCACAGCTCGGCGAACCGGTCGGGAGTGAAGTCGTGCTCGCTGTCCACCCGATGTTCTCGCTCCACACGAAGCCCGCTAGCAGCCAGGGCATCCAGCAGTCCCTGTCGCGTGGGGAACCGGCGGCTGTCGACCTCCGAGGTGCCCTCGAAGATCTCGTGCAGAAGCGGATGAGGGGGATCCAGGGGCAGGATGTTACGCAGCACGAGCCGCCCGCCCGTGGCGAGGACCCGCTTCATCTCCCCCAGGAATGGCTCCAGCTTTCCAAAGTGATGGAACGCGAAGGTCGAAAGGATACAACCGAGGGATCCGTCGGCCAGGGGGAGCCCCGTGGCCCCGGCCCGAGTGAGTGGCGTTCCCTGGAGCTTGGATGAGGCGACGGAAAGCATGGCGTCGCTGGCATCCATCCCGAATCGCTCCCACTGGCTCCAGGGGCCGGCGTCCCCCTCCAGCGCCTCAAGCACGGTGCCGGTGCCACAGGCCAGGTCCAGCAGACGCTGGGGACACCCCTCCGCACCGGCGCTCTCCAGGGCCCTCGTCAACGCCGAGGCCAGGGCCTTGTCGAAAGGCAGGAACTCCTCCCGGTCCTTGTCGTAATCGGCGGCAATCCGGGTGTAGTTCGTCTTCAGATTCAATGCGCTCACGCTGATCAGTCATATCACGACCGGGGTTGAAACGGTCTCTCCCCGGTTTATCAACCCACGACTCAGAGCCCCTGGCTGGTGCTACGATGCAGGTGATGATCGGCGCCGAGAATTCGATACAAGTACTGATGGAGGTCCACCCCGAACTCGAGGTGGACCTGATTCACTTTGCCGAGATTTTGAAGCGCCTCACCCGACCCCCTGCCGCCCTGACCGAATCTCCCAGTGAGTCATGATGGGCCGCCCCGGCGCGGCCAGCCTCGGTCGTCTGGAGCGGGAGCTCTCGGTACAGCCCGTCCCGGAGGATCGGCTGGGTGGCAATGGCCAGGCCCTGCGATCGGGACGAGCCCGGGCAACTATCCGTTCTCGCTCGGCAGCTCTTTCGGCACCCGGCCGCGCTTCCGCAGATAGAGGCCCGAGTAGAGGCAGATCAGGTGCGTCACCAGCACTGGCGGCAAGGGAACAGGGACACCCAGAAGCCGCCGGAACAGGACGAAGGGGCACCAGACAAAGATCCCGCAGTAGAACAGAATGCTGCCCTTCCGGAAGGTCTCGCTGGTCTCGGGGTCCTGCAACACGGCCCGCAGTTTCCGGAACAGGGTGATAGGCAAGCCAAAGGAGACCCAGAGGCTCCAGATGTTGATCAGGATGTTGAGGAACGTCATCGAAGTCAGCCCATCACCGAGGCTGCCAGGGCGCGGACATCGAACAGGCTATCGATGAAGCCCAGGAGCGACCAGAAGGGGAAGGCTACCATGAAGAGCAACAACGCGACCACCCGGTAACCTGGGGCCAGGTAGGTCAGGTTCATGATGCAGAGGAACAGAGAGAGGCCGCCCAGGCTGAGGAGGGAATAGCCGAGGAAGGCGACGTTCAGCTGGAAGATCCGGATCAGGGTGCCGTCCAGGGTCCAGGACCCCGCGGCGGCGACAGCCAGAGCCAGCACCGCCACCGGCGCCGGAACACGGAAGAAGAGCAAGCCGGGAGGCATGGGGATCTTGACTCCGAGACGCTGGAGTACCACGGCGCAGATGACGTAGTTGGTCACGAAGGTGAGAAGGGCCACGAAGAAGAACAGGGCCAGGGGGAACTGGAAGAAGTCGATTACCGCAGGCCGGAGTCGCTCGGCAGCGATATGAAATCCCGGGTCTGACCAGGTTGACGTGGTGTCGAGCCAGCCCAGCATGGCCTTCTTCACGCCCCCCACGGAATCCTCCAGACCCATCAGCCCCTCCAGGGCGTAATAGGCGATGATGTCATAGAGGCAAACCAGGCTTCCTCCCGCCAGGACCAGCCGGTCCGGGTCCAGGCCCGTATGGAGCAGCCAGCCCGTCAGATAGCCGACGATGCCGAAGAATCCGAGGTAGAGGAATCCGTTGGTCGGCCCCAGGAACAGGGTCACTCCCATGACGGTGCAGCCCAGGGCGGCGGCGCCGATCCTGCCGCCATAACGGAAAGTCACGAGGGTGACCGGCACGGGGGTCAGGACCACCGACAGGGGGTAGAGCAGCGGGTTGAGCCAGCAGAGGAAAAGGACCGTCCCGATGGCGGCCATCAACCCACTCTCGGCAACAGCGACGGTCCGGTTTCCCGGGGGAGGCAACTTCATCAGAGTCTGGCCGCGGTTCGTCCGGGCCGGGGGGCGATTGAGCCTATTCCTTCGCCGGAATCGGTTCGCCGTCGTAAAGGAACAGCAGCCGATGGCCCGCCTGGAATGAAAGCGCTGCCGGCACGGGCCCTGCCTCGATGGCAACCGTGGCGGTGGCCTGGATCGCGCCGGCGGGCAGGATGGAGTGGAAGAGAGGAAGCAGGAGCAACGCAAGGAGAAGAATTCGCATGGCAACCGTCGCCGGCCCTCCGGAACTCACCGGCCGTCATCGGGGGAGCAGCAGCACTCCGCCCGGGGAGGAGGATTCAGTTTATCAGATCACTCGGCGGGACGCGTACCGCAGTCCCGGTCGATGTAATCCCGGGCCAGCTTGGCCGTGAGGCCCGACAGGGCGATGAGGGCCATCAGGTTCGGGATGGCCATGAGGCCGTTGGCCGCGTCGGCGAAGTCCCAGACGAATGGGCTCTTGGGGCTGAGGGAGCCTCCCAGGCAGATGGCCACGTAGAGGATCTCGTAGGGCCGCACGATCCGCTCGCCGAACAGGTACTTCATGGCCCGTCCGCCGTAGTAGCACCATCCCAGAATGGTCGTGTAGGCAAACAGGCCGATTCCCAGTGTCACCACCAGCGATCCGTGCTGCGTCAAAGACGACAGGCCGATCTCGAAGGCCTGGGAAGTCATGGCGGCTCCCTTCACACCTTCCAGCTTCCAGGCATCGGTGACGATCAGGACCAGGCCGGTCATGGTGCAGATCACGATGGTGTCGATGAAGGGTCCCAGGAGAGCGACCATTCCCTCCCGGACCGGCTCCTTGGTCTTGGCTGCGGCGTGGGCCATGGGAGCCGAGCCGAGGCCGGCCTCGTTGGAGAACAGTCCCCGCTTGACGCCCCAGATGATCGTCTGACTGACCGTGGCACCGGCGAATCCGCCGGCGGCGGAGACGGGGGTGAATGCGTGCTTGAAGATCAAGGCAAAGGCGGCGGGTATGGCCTTGATGTGCAGGAGCAACACAGCGATGGCTCCCAAGCAGTAGAAGACCGCCATGGCCGGCACGGCCTTGCTTGCCACCGAAGCGATACGCTTGATGCCTCCCAGGATGACGATGGCGACCGCCACGGTCAGCACGATCCCCGTCAGGGTGTGATTCAGGCCCAGGCCCTGATGCAGAGCGTTGGCCACCTCGTGAGACTGAACCATGTTTCCGGCTCCGAAGGCCGCGATGGAGGTACAGGCGGCGAAGAAGACGGCCAGCGGCTTCCAGCGAGGTCCCAGGCCCTTCTCGATGTAGTACATGGGACCGCCGGAGGCGCTTCCATCTTCGTGAATGACCCGGAAAACCTGGCCCAGGGTGCAGGAGGCAAACTTGGTCGCCATTCCGAAGAAGGCCGTGATCCAGAGCCAGAACAGCGCCCCCGGTCCACCGAGGCTGATAGCCGTGGCCACTCCGGCGATGTTGCCCGTTCCCACCGTGGCAGAAAGGGCCGTACTGAGGGCCTCGAAGTGAGTCACATCCCCTTCGTCGTCTTCCTTGTCGTACTTCCCGGAGATCGTCGCCCAGGCATGAGAGAAGTGAGTCAACTGGATCGCCCGTAGCCGGATCGTCAAATAGACACCGGTCCCAACCAGAAGGACAACCATTACGGGGCCCCAGACGAACCCCCCTACGATCTTGACGAGACTGTGAAGTTGTTCCATGGGGTCGCACCTTATCATGCCTTGCCAGGAAGGAGTGGACTCGGGAGGCCGTGAACCAGGTCACGGAACTTCCGGTCGCCGGGACAGACTTGGCATCCAAGTTGCATCGAGAAAGGGAGAGCGCGGCCCGACGGGCCCGCCGGACGCCCTAGGAGGCACAGATGAACAGGATTCAGAAGATTATCAAGATGTTGCGCCAGAGGGACGAGGAAGAGGGACAGGGTCTTGTGGAGTACGGTCTCATCCTTGGACTGATCGCCGTTGTGGCCATCGCGGCCCTGAACGCCACGGGTAGCAACGTCAACAGCATGCTGCAGCGCGTGGCCAACACCCTCGATACGGTCAGCTGACCAGCAGTCTCTAGAACAGTCAGGACTCCAACGCCGGTCGCCTTTACTGCGGCCGGCGTCTTGCTTTGTCCCGGCATTCCGTCGGCAGCCGTCAAAACGATCCGGATCGTGGCAAGTCATGGCCGACGGATTCACCGCAGTTCGCGGCAATCGAGCCGCATCCCCCACCCTATTCACTGCCGCTCCGCTTAGCCCGAGCTGTCGAGGGCCCCGCGTCGCGCCAACTCCGTTCAGCCCGAGCCTGTCGAGGGCCCCGCGTCGCGCCAACTCCGCTTAGCCCGAGCTGTCGAGGGCCCCGCGTCGCGCCAACTCCGTTCAGCCCGAGCCTGTCGAGGGCCC
>JAJFLN010000627.1 GCA_021772705.1 Candidatus Cloacimonadota bacterium
TTGTGAGTCCGCCCTTAACCTTGGAACAGTACATCGAGGTCATGCGAAAGAATCGGTTGACCCAATTCGCCGCATATCTTGGGGCCAAGCTTGCCGAGTCATAAGGATTCGCGAAACGAGTATCCATCTTGGGGTGCCCAGTCAAGAGCGTTATGGAAGCCCCCACGCTGTTGTCACGACAACAGGCCAAAATTCGAGGCTATCTGTAGCCTCAGGCTGCACATGCACAGACAGGTCCTTCAAACTCAGATTTTGGGCAAAAAATGACCCATGTCCAGCCTGAGGCTGCCGATAGACCAATGGACGTTTCAAGGTCTCTAAATTCCGTAAAATTTGCCAGAATAATTCTCGAAAAAGCTCGAAATTCTTGAATTATCGAGGGAGTTCAGGGCTTTGGACAATCAAAATCCGGGTTTTGTAAGCTTCTGGGAACTTGTTTATCATGGCAAGATCGCGGCAGCAAGGGCCTCTAAGATTCCAGCTCTCCGAAGGGCCTTCCTCGAAGAATCGTGAAGTCTTCGCAGGCCAGGTTCTCAAGTTCGAAGGGGCCTAACTCACATGACGGACTATCGATTTTTCTCCATTTTTCGCTGCCTATTCGGAGTTTGCGTGTGCGCCTTTGCGCTAGATAAGCTTGTCATTGGGCGAATCTCGGTCGAGTATGACCCGAAGCTATTCCACTTCACATACTGGGGCTTTGGTTGGGTCAAGCCGCTTCCGGAACCGGCCACCACATGTGTGTTTTTGATCTTGGCTGCATCCGCCCTCGTTCTGGCGAGCGGATATTTCTACCGCCTCAGCGCAGCAACAACGTTTCTGCTCTACACCTACATCTTCTTACTCGAAAAATCCAACTACAACAATCACTATTATCTGATCATTGTTCTCTGCTTTTTCTTCGTTTTGGGAGAGGTTCGAGGGAAGGAGGGGCCTGCCTGGACCTTGGATCTTTTTCGGTTTCAATTTGCTCTAATGTACTTTTTTGCGGGTTTGGCAAAATGGAATCGCGACTGGCTGGTGGGCCAACCGCTTGAGACTTGGCTTGCAGCTCGCGCTCAACCGATGGGACTCCCCATCCTCGCCACTCCGGAGACGGCGGTCGCGATGAGCTTAGGCGGTCTGCTTCTCGATCTGTTGGTCGGACCCGCGCTTCTCTATTGGCGAACGCGGTACGTCGCTATGTTCATCATCACTGGGTTTCATCTGATCAACAACGCACTCTTCTCGATCGGCACCTTTCCCGCTTTAATGATTGCGTCTAACCTGATTTTCCTCGGTAAACCAACTCGACTACCAGGTGTTTGGGCGGGGCGACGCGCGAAATTCGCGTTGTTCTTTCTCGCTCTACAGATCCTCATACCGCTTCGACACGCGGTCATTCCGGGCAACGTTGCCTGGACTGAGGACGGCCATCGCTACTCGTGGCGAATGAAACTTCGCAGTAAACGCGCTCTCGGACTAAGGGTCGAAGTCGGCGGAAAGGTCATCAATCCCAGAAGATATCTCACCAGGCGTCAGCTCAACAAAATGTCGGGACGTCCCGACATGGTCCTTCAATTCGCTCACCACCTCTCTCGTCAGGCGGATGGTGCCAAAGTGAAAATCATGGCTTTACTCAGCCTCAATGGTCGGCTACCTCAATCCTTCATTGACGGCACAGTTGATCTCTCGACCGCTTGCCAGCCGCTGCTAGGACGGACGAGTTGGATAGCGGAACTCCGTGAACCCGCCCTGCGCATTGACGCGGGCCTTCCCCTGCGTTGTGCCAGTGTGTTACTTTTGCTTGCCGTCACGGCAGGTCTGGGCGGAGCCATATTTCATTGGGCCAGAGAGCCCAAATCGGCTGGCTGGACAATTTGGTGTGGCTCGGGCTTACTCTTCCTGGCCTTCCTATACAGATTCTATCTTGCCCTATCCGTTTTCTGGCTTGGAGTCCTTGTGATCGCGGCGATTGTCCGATGGTACATCAGTGGAAAGGCCCTCGACGGTCACTGGATTTGTCGTCTTGAGGCCTGTGTTACGAGCCCCATCTTGGGGATCGTGCTCAGCCTCTTCTGGTTCTATGGATAGGTCGTTTAGGGCCGGCGCTCCGCCAGGCGAATAAAGACTCCGCGCGGGGAATTGGCCACGATTTGGGTTTCCGCATCCCAAACGAAAACGGCGTGACCGACGTCGTTGACGGCTACGGCCGCGTTCCCCGATGTGCCAACGGCACCCTGGCCAACGGAAAGCTGAACTTCTGCCCCGATCCGGGGGTTGAGTTCCTCATCGAAAAGATGGGCGAAGACCTCTGTCTGACCCCCAATATCACGCGTCCAGGTTAGCCAAAAGGAGTTATCCATAATGCTCCCCGCGACATCAGGGTCGAGGTCCGCGCCACTGGCGTCTTGAATCAATACCCCACTCTGTAGTTGACTGACGGTGGGACCTGCTGTGACTCGGAACACCCCCGTCCTTACATCGGTGTCGGCGCCATTTCTGACGTCGTATACCGCAACGAAAGTATCATCGGTGATGAAATCCACCGATACGTTGGTGGCGAAGCCAGCGCTACTGGGATGAACAGCGAACTCGCCCCCAGGGTCGAGGGTGTTAGTCCCCCCATGGGTCACGAGTCTGCCCTGAACCGCTCCCGCCGTAGTTGAGAACACTGTCACTGTCATGGCGCCGTTTGGAGCAACACCCACATCGTTAGTCGTGTTTCCACCCATGACAGGCGAGACCGCCTGAGAGGGTCTCAGTGTGTTTAACGAAGCGAGACCTGGGAGCGCCGAAACCTCCACCGAGAGATTCTGATCCAAAAGCGAACCGAAAGAAACCAAGTCCCCGCCCGCCTGGCCCGCGCGAGACGCATCGGCCCTCGGATTCTCGAAAAACTCACCATTCTGGGCGCTAACCACCGAAGTCGCTGGCGGGGCTCCTACTGGATTGTTGACGTTGGGAACGAACGGTCGGGCCAGCACGTCGATAGCTGCGCTGGCATCAAAGAGGAACGCCACCACAAAATTTTGAGTGTCATCCATGGCAATGGTCGGGCTAAAAGCTGGATTTCCGGGATTCGGCACCGAGGCCTGAAATTCGCCAGAGGCCTGAAAAGGCACTGGCAAGGGCAAGTTGTTGCCAAAAAGTCCCTGGTACTGGCGACAGACGATATGGTCGCCAAGCGGGCCTCCGCTGCGAGCAGCGACCACCGCGTAAAAATCCTCATCAATAGCGACGTCGGGGTCGGACACAGAATCGCTCGCACCGGGCGCAAAGCTTGGTGCTGGCGGCCCCAGGGTGTACCCGACCGGCGGCGGTGGCATTCCACCGCCCGTCCCCCCGGTTCCAGTCCCCGTTGTACCAGTTCCTCCAGTCCCACCGGTGGTTCCACCAGTCCCACCAGTGGTTCCGCCAGTCCCACCAGTGGTTCCGCCAGTGGTTCCGCCAGTGGTTCCACCGCCCGCTATGACGCTAACCAAAACTTCGGCGATGAGGGTTTTTCGTCGAGGCGGTCGCGGCGCGGTGGAGACCCGGCACCCCTTGAGGCCGTACCCCAAAGCCGGACTGAACGACCGAACTTGATTCCGATTGCAGTCGCCGTGGTCAAAATTGAAGAGATCTCCGTTGTTCGGACAAGTGAGATAATTCACTGCGGGGGTAAAGAGAGCCACTGTTCGGTAACCGGAAGTTGACACCCCAGTCTCGGGTGTTGGCTGATAGGTGGAACTACAAATCAGATCGTAATTGTTACTTCCGAGGGCAGGCTGTGTGCCGCTGCCTCGTATCGCCGTCACGACGACGTTCTGGTTTGGATTGCCCGCCACCGAGCAACTGGTAGTAAGAAACGAGCCGGTGGCGCTTCGATAACACTGGAGCTGGGCTGCGGGGCCGGGGGCCTGAAGCTGCTCAAGCGGATTTCCGTTGAAGTCGATAGTCAACAGCGCATTGGTCCCTTCGCTGCTGATGGTAAAACCTTCAGCGGTGCCGTCGCCATCATTGTCAAAAGCGCACAAATCGGCAACGTTGTTGGGCAGGGTCACGTCGGAAATTGTTTCCATGCTGGACCCGTCAATCAGCAGCAGTCTATTGCCGCCTTCGACGGCTACGAAAATATCATCAACTCCATCGCCATTGATGTCGTGAGCCTCCAAGATCATTTCTTCGCCCCTGATCGGTAGCTGCTTCGTGGGGCTACCATCTTCGTCAATGATAACTAGCTGCCCAGATTGATAAACCACAACCGTTTCAAAAGTATCATCGTCATCAAAACTCCCGGTGGTCGCGGCAGCGTAGGGCCCGAGGTCCAGCTCGTCATCATCGTCTGTACTTCCGAGCGTATTAATTTCGCCCCCGTCCTCGAGCGCAAGCCGGTACAAGAGATATTCTTGGATTGAGACTTGTTTGAAATCGCTAGCACTAAGATCGTCATCATCGTCTGCGGTTGGGGACTCATTCAGGCCATCGAGCAAGACTTTGACATCCTGGACCGCGTCGTCATCGCTAGAATTATCGTCATCATCAAAGATCTCGAAGTCGTCGTCGCCCGCTCGATCGAATTCGGTGATCAAGTCATCATCGTCGAGGGTAAGTGGGTTGAAAAATTGTTGAAGAATTGGGCCTTTATCAATCTGAGTACTGTCATAGAAGCTCAACAAGGAGCCCTTGAGACGAGGATAAACCAAGGTGTCGTATGCGGCCAGAGGGGCCTGCACTCTAACGGTAGAGTTGGTCACTGTACGCAGGGGAGTGGCCAGTCCAGGACTATTGGGATTGAAAGCGAGCGAGCCATCCACTGAAACAAAAGTGAAGAGTGAAGTGATATCCGCCCGGGTGACTGGATCTACCAAAGTGAACTGAAAGGGCTGACCGACGGTAAGTTGGCTGGGTGGCCGATCGAACTCAACGGCCGACAGGTCAAAACCGGGATTGTAGGGATTGACAAACGGATTGATAATCTCCACTCGTCTGTTCATGAACCTTAAGCTGATCAACTGGCTATGGGTACGTTGACCGCGGCTATCGAAATAGCTCAAGCGACAACTGCTTGTTCCCGCCGGCGCCTCGAACTCGAGCTCAGTGGCCTTGTCCTTGACTTCGTCACTGAGCTGTTTCCCACGGCCGTCTTGGAAGGCAACCCCGATCTTGGTGGTCCCAGCGTCGACGGAATCAACGCTCTGCAGCAGGTTGAAGCGAAAAAGGACCGTGCCTCCGCCGCCGCCACTACCAGAACCGCCAGGCGAGGCGTTGAAATCGTCCTTCGACCCGCCGCAGGCGACGACCGCCAGTGAAACGATGGCGAAAGCCAAAAACATTAGTAAATTTTTCTTCACAACCATCAGCCCCTAAAGCAGTATCTCCACATCTTATGACCCGACCCCCGCCCAGTCAACTGGGTGTGCGGATTTGGGTGCTGATCATTCACTTGGCCAACGGGCGGTTTGAAGAGTGTCGCAGTTACGGTGAGCCACCACGAGAGTGAAAGTGGTAAGTTTCAGGCTCGTGGTGGCTCTGCTCCGGACGTGGGGGCCTACGGTTTTCTATGCATGATCGCGTTTGTTAGCGGTGGGACCGAGCTGGCGACCGTCCATCTCGGAAAATCGAGCCCCATAACGCCTTCTGATTCTTCGCAGTGGGGTTCTAGTGCGTCCTAGACCATCTCTGCTCAAAATCTCGGGTCGAAAATCGGCCTCAGAACCAGTAAAATGGGGGGTTTGGGCGACATTGCTTCCGAGTTTCACGCTCAAGGGTCGATGTTTCACGCTGAACTGCGCCCGGGTAGGCCCACTTCCTCTCGGCCCCCTGCGGGGGCCATCGTCAGCGGGTTGGTGGAAAAGGCTCGGAACCTTAAGCGGACGCCTTTGCGCAGATTATTTATAACCAGCGGCCTGCGGCCGCCCCTAAGGAAAGGGACGCAAAGGCTATGCCGGGCTGGGGAGGTGGCTGGCCACTTTGCCGGCACCGCTACTAAGAGAGCTGGGAGCACGGCCAACCCTTAGCGCTCCCAGGAGACCTGAGAGGTTGGGCTTGCCGCAGGGCTGGGAGGAAGCGTGGGGGTCAATACGGCAAGGCCCAAACGGCTTCGCCGCTGCTGTCGCAGGCTCGGCTGGCCACTGGGGAGATGGGCTG
>JAJFLN010000628.1 GCA_021772705.1 Candidatus Cloacimonadota bacterium
GACGTAGCCCACTACGCCTCCGGTCCCGCTCACTCGAACCAGCCGAATCTGACCCAAATCTGGGCGCGACTTCTGCGCATTTATTCCTGCGCGGCCCCTAAGGTAAGCTCGCAGGTGCTCACGACACGTCCGTACTTGAAGTGGAGGATGAGCTGCGGCTCGGGTCGCCTCCTGGTACGCGGATCCCCCTCGGCGCTGTTATCAAAGACTCGAAGCTCGCTGATGCCCGGCAGGAGACGGGCGAGCCGTTTCCGGAAGCACGCTGATCCGGGTTTCGGAGATGAGGGTCCGCATCCCCTGGCTGGCCACGGTCTGTGTGGACGTCAGCCACGGATGCTGATAGGTTGGGCCGTGACGAACGTCGCTGCGGCGTCGGAGCGGAGCCGACCACGACAATGCCCCATCAGAAGCTGAGAGTTGCCGTGGGCCAGATTGCGCCCAGCGTCGGTGAACAGCGGGCCAACCTGGAGACGATCCGGAAGACGGTCCAGAAAGCGCGAGACGACGGTGCCGAGCTGGTCGTCTTTCCCGAACTGGCGACCACGGGCTACACTCTCGGCGGCGCGCTTCGCCGAGCCTCAACCCGCCTGCGTAGGTGGTCGCGAGGAGGGCGCGAAAGGGCTGCCGCTCCACGGCGTCGAGCAGGCCCAGCACTTCCGGCCCGTCCAGCACTTCCGGCAACTTCGAGCGCTGTTTCTGGTACGGGATGTCCTGGATGTCCACGGTGGTCCCAACGACGAACTTGAAGAAGAACCGAAGCGCTGCGGCGATCTGATTGCAGGCACTCGTCGACAACCCGCGGTGCATCATCGACCGCTGGAACATTCGAATCTCATCGACACTGGCCTGCTCCGGCGTCCGCCGCAAGTACCGCGCAAACTCACGCATCCAGTGCACGTAGATGCACCGGGTGGACTCCTCGTAACCCCGGACCTCCAACTCCTGCTCCATCCGATCTCGCAAGTAACCCATGTTGGGCCTCCTGACCCCGCGTGACAGCGAGTGCCAGGCAAGGCCCTTGTCGACGCGAGAGCCCGCCTAAAACGCCACATTGCAAGCCCCCTGTGCGACTTCGTACGAGAGACTCCACAATCCCACCTGTTCTGTACGATCCCAGGGCTGCCACGAACCAGCGTTCCGCCTCTGCCGCGCAGCGGCTTTGTTCAACGCGAAATTAGCCAGACCGGACGGGAGTCTGCGGGCAAGCCGGCCCGCGCTTCGGTGCCGGCGCTTCGAGTGGCGTAGCGGTACGTGCCGTGGAAGCTGCCGCGCCGTGGAAAACCCGCCAGGGGCGGGTTGTTCCACACCGCTTGGATAGCTCGCCCGGGGCCACGGGCCCCGAGCGACCTACCCACAGCTCCCACAGCCTGATGAGCTTCGCCCCGTCGCGTGTAACTCCAGAGCGCTCCGGGGCTCGCAGCGGTGTCGGCCTCGCGGCCGACGATCTTGGAAATCGGATCCGTGCAAGTGTTCCCGTGCGTCATAACCGCCAAGACTGTGCAATTCCGCACGCCTGTTCAAATGACGAAGTCTCACAACACATTAAAGAGTTGTTCGACCACTCCATCCCCCTGATCTCAGACGAACCACGGAACTCAAGTGCTGTCTTCGGCACTCTCTTCGCAACTTAGGTGTTTGTCGCAACCGTCGTGTTCAAATCGCACCAGGCCATCAGCTTCCGCGTTCGCATTTGAGCAGACTCCGTAGTCGTCAGCGAACACACCGGTCAATGGTATGAAATACTGACAATTGAAGCACTGTTGCCTGCGCCACTCGTCCCGATAGCCCTCTGCCTCCTGAACACGATGCCGCCTTAGCATCCATCGCTCGTGACAGTCATCGAGGTGTTTCGGATCTTCTTCCAGTCCCTTGATCGAACTCACTTCTTGAGTGCCTCCTCAATCAGTCGAAGCGCTGTTTCGGGCAATCTCACAGCACCGGGAATGTGAATGCCAAGTTCACCGAACCCTTGACCCAGTTGCCTGCCCCGGTCAGATGCAACTACTCGCCCGCCAAGTTGTTGTGCCAGTCTACGTATATTGGGATCTTTCGGGTCTACTCCGTCGAATATCTCCCCCACCGTCCGAGCGTCGAAACCCTTATCTCGGAGTAGCTTTGCGAGCTGCTTGATACTCACACCCAGTGAGTTGTCTAGAATGAGCGGCACCCCTCTACCGGAGAAACCAGCCTTTCTGGCAAGCAGCGCCTTCAGCAGGGAGATTAGTTTTCTTCTCCCGGACCGCAGCGTCCCTTTCACCAAGCCAACACCACCTGCAGCAAGCATGCACCCAGCAGCGCCGTACTCCGCCTGCCCTTCCGACGCCCCCAGTAGCTCCAATAGCTTGATCAGTGTTTCGTCAGGAAGATCGAATGCAGAAGGTGCCTCCGGGTTGCTACGATTCATCGTGGCGAGCAACGCAATTGCGAGAGGAACCAGAATCGAACCCCCGGCGAGTCCGAGCGGGTCGGTGTATCGGAGCGGATTGTTCCCGACGTATTGGTAGAGGTTGAGTCCTCCGGCGAAGCCGATTGGGTCTTGATTTATGAAGACTCCGAGGCCATGCGCGAGTTGCCGTACAGAGCGGCCGAGCTGCCTGATGTGACGCGGCGTTGACGCGCCGCGTTGTGCGGTCTGAGACGCCGAAATCTCGCTGGATCCCCCGATGCGAGTTTCGGGATTGCACGGGAGGGCACTGGCCGTGCCCGGCGAGATGAGAAGTGCCGCAAAGACAGCGGCTAAGAAGAAGACGATCTGCGAAGAGGAGGTAGGCTGTCGACTCGATGGAGAGTCGAGAGTTTCTCCTTCAGCTGCTGTTGTTGATCTCGAAGAGAGCATCGAGGATCCAGTTTAGCAGCGAAGGGTCAGGAGTCACCGTCGCCGATCTACAGCGGCGCTCCGGGGTCGACCTGGTCGAGCTCAGCGTCGTCCTCTTCCCGAGCGAGAGCAGCGAGTAAGGCCTTGCGGCTGCCGGTGGAGCGAGGCCCCAGGGGTCGGCAGGGCCCCAGCTCCGGCGGCGGCGCTCTGAGCTGCTCGTCACTGCCGACATGTTCCGCCGCCTCCTCGACAGCCGTCTGCTCCCGGTCGGTGTCCCCCTCCCCCTCTCGCTTCCTCTCGAGACTTGCTCCGGGGTGGGTGGCGGCATGGATGGCCTTGAGGGCTGCGATGGTGACCTGGAGGTAGATCTGGGTGGTGGAGAGCTGGGCGTGACCGAGCATCTCTTGTACGTAGCGGCAGTCGGCGCCGCCCTCGAGCATGAGGGTGGCGACGGTGTGGCGGAAGAGATGGCAGGAGCCCTTCTTGCCGAGTTCGGCCCGGTCGATATAGCGGGCGACGAGGTAGGAGAGATGATCCGGGTCGAAGCACTGGCCGAGGTAGGTGAGGAAGAGGTATCCCGGGTCGGGGGGGACGGCGAGCTGGGGTCGGCTCTCTGCGAGGTAGCGATCGATCCAGGCCAGGGCGCGTTCGCCGATGGGGACGGTGCGGTCCTTCCCGCCCTTGCCGCAGCGAATGGTGACGGCGCCGCGCTCGGGGTCGAGATCGGCGAGCTTGAGATGGACGAGCTCGCCGCGGCGCATCGCAGTCGAGTAGAGGGTCTCGAGCAGGGCCCGGTCGCGGCAGCCGAAGGGATCGTGGATGTCGGGGAGGGTGAGGATCTGCTCGACTTCCCCTGCTGTGAGCACGGGAGGCGGGAGTCGTTCTCGAAGCCTTGGCAAGTCGAGATCGGAGGCCGGGTTGTAGAGGATCATGTTCTGGCGGGCGAGGAAGCCGAAGTAGCCCTGGAGGGCAGTGAGTCGGTGGCGCTGGGTGGCGAATGAGAGAGGCCGTCCATTCTTCTTGCGGTAGTAGAAGAGGTTCTTCTGGTAGCGCTCGAGGATGGGGCGAGTGATGTCGGCGGGCCGGGCGAGACCGCGAGTTTCGGCCCAGAGCACGAAGTACTCGAGTGCCTTGGCGCGGCCCTTGAGGGTGGTGGGGCGGAGGCCTCGGATCGCGAGCTGCTCGAGGTAGCTGTTGAGGGTGCGGTTGAAGCCTCTGGGGTCGCCCGGGTCGCCGACGGTGGGCGGCGGGAAGGCTGGGGCGTCCTTCTTCGGATCCATGCTTCCGTCAGCTCGTGGCGGGTCGA
>JAJFLN010000629.1 GCA_021772705.1 Candidatus Cloacimonadota bacterium
CACCGGCCGGTTCCGGGGACCCTTGCGGATCGTCGATGCCTTCCTGGATGATCCGGCTGCCTCCAGCGGCAGTGCGGGCTCCGGAATCTCGCTGTCGGACTCCCACATCCAGCTGCTCTTCTCGGGAAACGAATTCCGGCAAGGCGGCCCTGTCCGAGGCGTGGTCTTCACTCACGCACCGAACCCGGATGACCCGAGCCGGCCTGACTTCAATCCCGCCGGCCGGCGTTTCAAGATCCTCTTCTCAATCGTCGATGCTCGAGGCCAGTCGGAGTCCCTCCCCACAGATGGCTCCGCCGATGGCGTCTACACCATGAGCGTCGTGGTCAGAGACCGGGCCGGAAACGAGTCGACCTTCACCTCCAGCTTCGAATACACCCAGGCCGCGACGGAGCCCATGTCCTCGCCGCTCATCCTCAGGAGCCAGCCATGATGCAAGCCGCTCTGAGTCGATCCCGCCAGTCCCGGCAGATCGAGAGACCCTCTCCGAGGGGGCAATGTCAGATTCGTGGGAGCCGGGGGCCGAGGCTCATGGCACCGGTCCTGGGGGCCCTCGTGACTCTGGTCGCAACCATGCCTGCGCTTCAGGCTCAGCAACCGGTAAACATCCAGGTCCAGGGAGACGCCCCGAACGCCTACGTTCGTTTCGACTATAACGGGTCTCTGGTTCGGCGGGCCCAGCCTGTCGCCGTCTTCGACACGTTCTCGGATCGAGGGAAGGTGCGGATTCCCCTCACGTTCTCCGGTCGAGGCCGGTATGAGGGGTTCACCACCGTGAATCAGAGCGGGACTTTCAGCGTCGCCTTCGAGGGCACAGACCTGATTGAGGGCGGAAAGCTCACGGACAACAACGACGGCAACTTCTACTCCTTCAGCGTCGCCACTCTGGAGGAACGGGAGCAGAAGGAGACGGCGGCCCGGAACGAGGCACGGCGATTCATCCGCCGGTCGTTGCCTCAGTTTCGCAAGGCCCGGAGCATCTTCTTTCGGAGCCGTCAGCCGGCCGGCGGGCGAGACGCCATTGTCCGTTCCGAGGACGGTCGCAACGTCTGGGTCGTCCGGGTTTCTTCAACAGGACGGCAGCGAGCGCGTATACTGGAGCGAGTTCGCTGACGGCGCGATTGTCGAGATCGAGTCGTTGATGACAAGGAGATTCCATCGATGCAGACCGAGACGATCAACAAGCTGAATTCCATACTCGAACGTATCGCTTCCGGACAGAAGCCTTCCGAATTGCGGGAGGATGCCCAGGAGTTCGTCGCCTCACTGGATTCCGCCGAGCTGGCTCAGGTGGAGCACAAGCTCGTGGAGGCTGGGTTTCAGGCCGAGGACTTCCAGTCCATGTGCGGCGCTCATCTCGCCAGCAAGGGCGATGAGCTGGACCCTCGATTGCTGAGGCTCGACGAGGGTCATGTCCTGAGAACTATGCTCCTGGAGCACGACTTTATCCTTCGGTTCCTGTCGGAGCTGGAGGAGGTCGAGACCCGCGTCGCTTCCGCCGCCGGATTCGCGGAGCTGGCTCCGGAGCTGGAGGATCTGGGGCGTCTGTCCCGGAACTTGCTCGGCGCCGAGCCGCATCATCAGCGGGAAGAGCAGGTCCTGTTCCCCATGCTGGAGGGAAGAGGTGTGTCCGGCCCGCCGGAGGTGATGCGCCGGGAGCACGATGAGATGCGGAAGTGCAAGAAGATGCTCGCCGAGCTGGCGCAGCCGGAGGGGCAGAAGGAGTTCGACGTGTTCCAACGATGGCTGGGATCCACCGTCGGAACCCTGGTGCCCATGCTGCGTGCCCACATCTCCAAGGAGAACTATGTTCTCTATCCCTTGGCTCTCGAGGTGCTTTCGGAGCCGGAGCTCTGGGACAGCATGCGCCGGGAGGCTGACTCGATCGGATACTGCAACTTCACCGACAGGCCGGTGGAATAGTGGCAATACCCAATGAATTATCCGCCCTCGAACTCCCGCCAGGGGCCATTGGCCCCTGGACCCGGATGAGCAGGTCGAGCTTTCGTATGTCATTCAAGTGTTTATCAGCACTCTCAGTCTCACCAGTCCAAGTGGGGGTTTGGGGGAGCTGGCTCCCCCAGCGGGGAGTGGGGCAGAGCCCCGCTACAACAAGATCCATCTTGTTTCAGGGGTATTGGGGCTAGTGGAGCCTCGGTCTGGCCGAGTCGTATCAGAGCCTGGATGCGGGCTCCGCCCTGGCCCGATGGGCCTTGCGAGAAACCGTGCTGGCCACCGATGATCTCCATCTACTGAAGGAAGCCCTCCTCTCCCTGGATGAGGGTTTCTCGGACTTGCCCGACAACTTTCCAGGTGACGACCCGGCGAGGCTGAGGTCTGTCTTGCTGGAGGTGGCCTCCAGGCTGCGGGACAACTTCCCCTATCCTCATCCGCTCTACGCCGGGCAGATGCTGAAGCCGCCCCACCCCGTGGCACGGCTGGCCTACATGTTGGCCATGTGGATCAACCCCAACAACCATGCTCTCGACGGCGGCCGGGCCAGCTCGGCAATGGAGAAGGAGGCTGTCGCCGGGTTGGCGGCGATGATGGGATGGGAGGAACACCTGGGCCATCTGACCGGGGGCGGAACCATGGCCAACCTGGAGGCCCTCTGGATCGCAGGCCGCTGCCGGCCCGGCGAGGTGGTGGTGGCCTCGGATCAGGCTCACTACACCCATGGCAGGATCTCCGATGTCCTCCGGCTGAGCTTCGAGGCCGTCCCGTCGGACAGGATGGGGCGGATGGATGTCGCCGCCCTTCGGAGACGCCTCGAAGCGGGGGGTGTCGGGACCGTAGTGGCAACGCTGGGTACCACCGGATCCGGCGCCGTCGATCCCTTGCCCGAGATATTGAGTTTGAAGGAGGAGTTCCGGTTCCGGCTTCACGTGGATGCCGCCTACGGAGGATACTTCCGCCTGGCCGGCAACCTGTCTCCGGCA
>JAJFLN010000630.1 GCA_021772705.1 Candidatus Cloacimonadota bacterium
GCTTCTACGGCCGGGAACACTGGCTCAGACAGCTGGCGAGCAACCGGGAGGACTACCTTTCAGACCGCTCGGTCAGGACATTCCTGTTTCCCAGAGAGGCGCCGGGCCGGGTCGTGGGAAGCGCGAACCTGAATAACATCATTCGAGGCTGCTTTCACTCCTGTTTCGTCGGTTTCAGCCTCGACGGAGAGGAGCAGGGCAAGGGCTTGATGCGCGAGGCGCTTCAGGGGCTGATCCGCTTCGCTTTCGAGGAGAAGAACCTTCACCGCCTGTCGGCCAATTACCTTCCCCACAACCGCCGCAGCGGCGGGCTGCTGAAGCGGCTCGGCTTCGTGGCGGAAGGCTATGCCCGGGACTACTTGTTCATCGCCGGCAAGTGGGAGGATCATATCCTGACGAGCCTCCTTAGCTCGACCTGGAAACTGGCCACCCCCGGGAAGCCGCGTTAAGTAACTGATGCCAGCGTTCTCGATTCTCGCTCCACTCCACCGCCACCCCCCATGCAGAACAAGGAACTGACGACCCTCTCGGCCTCCGCCATGGGCAGCCTCGTGGGAGGCCTCCTGGGCTCGCCTCTGGGCCCCTGGGCGGCCGTCGGAGGCGCCACTGTGGGCACCACTCTCGGGGGCTACGTGGCGGACAAGATCTGGAAGGAGTTCTACCTCGACATGGGGGAGAAGCTCCGGGACGTCCGGCGGCTGCTGGAGGAGGAACGAGCCTCGGAGGCAGCTCGAGTCCTGATCCAGCTGCGGGATCATCCCAGGTTCGCGCAACAGGAGGCCAACTTCCGGAGCGAGTTGGAACATACGGCAGCCAAAGTCCTGGGGGGGCTCGGGGAGCGCTCGGAGGCCGGGAACAACCTGGAGGACGCCCTGGAGCACTACCGGCAGGCGGCCCTGTTCCAGCCCAACGACCCGGCCCTGCTGTGGAACGTCATTCGCCTCGCCACCACGATCCACGAATCGGCTTACGAGGACTCCAACCGGCTCCAACTCGATCTGGAACGGCTCCTCGCCCTGGACGGCCGCCACGCCGGTGCTGTGCGCTCTCTGGCCGAGCTTCACGAAAAACATGGCCGGCCCAGGGAGGCCGCCACGGTCCTGTCCGCGGCGGCGGCAGAGGCCTCGGATCGGCCCAAGGTGCGGGAGGAGTTTCTCCGGTGGGGCCTCCGGCTGGCGCCAAACGATCCGGAGCTGGTGAAGGATCAGGCCTCCCTCCTGCTTGATACCGGCCGGGGCCGGGAGGCCCTGGATCTCCTGGAAACCCGAGGCGGCAGCGTGTCCCGGCAAGAGTGGTATCCGATGCTGCTGGGCCGATCACACCATGCTTGCGGAAACTGGAGTGACAGCCGGGAGACACTGGAGCCGCTGGCTGAGCAGGACGAGGAGGCCGCACTGCTGGTGGGCATCAGCCTGGCCCGGATGGGGGAAGTCGACGAGGCCTCCCGCCGGTTGGGCGCCCTGGCCACCGGGAGTCGGGTTGCAGCCCGGGCCACCCTCGAGGTCGTTCCCCTGCTGATCCAGATGGGCGAGCTGGAGATGGCGGCGAACCACTTGGAGAAGGATGGCCTGGAGGAGATGGCCGGTTACGAACCCCTTCTCAAGCGGCTCTCGACGGCCTTCGAGGATCGGGGGCAGGCAGCCTCGGCGGCGAGGCTCTACGACCGGATGCGGGATCTGGGAGACTCCTCCTCGTTCTGGGCCCGGTTTACCCTGCAGTACCGAGAGTCGGCCGCCATCGTCCTCGGCAGCGGCCCCGCGGGCCGGGTCCTGCTAGGAAAGCGTCGAGAGGACGACCTCTCGGTGGCCATACGGGAAGCGCCGACGCCCTTCGCCCTGGGCGGCAAAGCGGCGAAGCGGTTCCAGCGGGAGGTGGAGGCCCTTTCGACCCTGGAGCATCCCAACCTGGTGAAGCTCCTGGGTCACGCCTTGCCGGAGTCCAAGTGCCTGCTGGCGATGGAGTACTGCGCCGGCGGCTCCCTGTCGAACCGCCTGGGCACGCCCCCCCTCTGGCCGGAGATCAAGCGCATCGCCGAGGCCGTGGCAGCGGCCTTGGTCTACCTGCAGGAGCAGGAGACGCCCCTGGTCCACCGGAACGTGAAGCCCTCCAACGTGCTCTTCACGGCGGATGGGGCCGTCAAGCTCGCTGACTTTGCCATGACCCGAGCGGCGGAGGGGACCGCCACATCGGTGGTGACCTCGATCAAGGAGCGGGCCCAGCTCTACCTTTACCAGTCTCCCGAGGTGATTCTCGGCCAGGCCGATCTGGGCGTTCAGGCCGACGTCTACTCCTTCGGATGCCTGCTGTATCATCTGATCACGGGCCAGCCGCCGTTCTTCCACGCCGACGTGAACCGTCAAATCGCGGCCCACTTTCAGGATCAACCTCGACCGCCCTCGGAGCTGGCGGGCTGGGTTCCGGAGGAGCTGGATCGGGTGGTGCTTCAGTGTCTGGAAAAGGACCCGGCCAAGCGATACAGTGACCTGAGCCACACTTGGCGTGGACTGCAACCGATCTGATTTGAAAGAAAGTCCATGACAATCCCCACGGTCCAGCCCCGGAGTTTTGGGCGTTCGACACCGGATATCTCAATGCCAGAGCGGAAACCTCCTCGATTCAGCCTCAGCGCTTCTCGCGCCGATTCGACCCATGGGATTGCCGAGTGGGGGACGACCGGCACCCGGGAGGAACTCTGTGCAGCTGGCCGCATCGATACTGTTCTATATTCACTCCAGTCTCTGTTGTGCCATCGGGCTTTACCTGGCGACCCGGACGGTGGGACTGGTGGTCCGAGAAACCGCGACTCCCATCGGTTCCTTCGATCTGGACGGGATGGACGACTGGGTCGTTCAGTTCAGCGGATATTGCATCGTGGCCCTCTACCTCCTCTTCACGGAGGTCTATCTGTACCGGATTCACGCGGGCATCTAACTTCCGGCCCGCCGGAGCCGTCTAAACTGACGTGAGGATCTTCAGCGTCACCGACCGGGGCTTGGTCCGGGAGAAGAACGAGGACGCCTTCTGGATGAACGGCGAGCTCGGCCTGTTCTTGGTGGCCGACGGCATCGGTTCGACAGGGCGAGGCGTGGAGGCTTCCCACGGGGTCGTCAGTGCCTGCCGGGAAGCCCTGAAGGGCAGCCCACGGCCTGACGAGCTCCTGCCGACCCTGATTCGGAAGTCCAATGCCCGGCTCTACGAGCTTGCGGGCGAGCAGGGGGGCAGCTTTGGAGCCACGACAGCCATACTCTGGATTCGGGGCAAGGAAGCGCGCTACGCCTGGGTGGGAGACTCTCGCATCTACCGGCTTCGAGGCTCCACGCTGCAGCGGTTGACGACAGACCACACCCGCGCCCAAGAGCTGGCCAGCCGGGGGGCGATTCCGCCGAAGGACGCCGTACTCAAGAGCGCCCTGACCCGCAGCCTGGGCCAGGCACCGAGCGTTGAATTCGATTCCGGAGGCCCCCTGGATGTGCAGGCTGGCGATCTCTTCATGATCGCTACCGACGGCGTCACGGACCTTATCGACGACGAGGCTCTGTCCGGGTTTCTGTCGGAGGGACCCATCAAAGGATCAGGGCAGATCCGAAAGGCGGTCCTGGCCGGCGGTGCACCGGACAACCTGACGGCCATCCTGGTGGAGGTGGAGGCGCCGGACCTGGACCGTCAGCTCGACGCCCCGCAGATCGCCTCGATTCTGCAGGAGACGGCGGAGCGGGAGTTCAAACCATCCCGGGTGCTCACCGCCGCCGTACCTCCTCCGGTGGAACGGGGCATACTGCCCTTCTACCGCGGCATCATTGCCGGCGGCGGGAAGCGCATCGGGCTGGAGGCCTTGATCGCCTGCAGCTTCCTGCTCTTTGCGTTCCTCACACCGGAGCTGCTCTCCATGCTGGGCCGCCGGCTGGAGTCGATCTCCATCCTCTGGTTTGGGATCGTGGGAGTCCTGCTCTACCTGGGGATCGTCAAGCTGAGATCGGGCTGAGTACCGCCGGGGCTCAGCCTAGATTTCGCCGATTCCCGCTCAGAATCTTGCGGCCCTCTTGGAGGAGTTCGTTGTAGTGCTGATCCAGCTCCGGACAGACTCCCCGGCAGTGGGCGACGACCTGTTCCGTCCATTCCAGATACTCCTGACGGCGCTTCGAGGACCAGTCCGTGGGAGGATGGGAGATCACGTCTCCCATGTTGTTGATCTTGTCGCCGATCTTCACGAGCTTGGCCTCCCGTGAGAGGCTGGCGGCGTGCTCCACCTGCAGGCGCTTTCGCTCTGCCTTGGGCAGGCTCTTGTCGTCGGTCACCTCCTCCACGATGGATCGAACTCTGGCACCAAAGACGGCCTCCAGCTCCTCCGGCGAGGTCTCGGTGTCTTCCAGCGTGTCGTGGAGTACCGCCGCGGCCAGGACCTCCACATCCTCCACGCCTCCGACGGTGGCCAGCTCCCAGGCAACTCCGATGGGGTGATTGATGTAGGGGGACGACTCGTCGTCCTTGCGCCGCTGCTTGCGGTGCTTCTCGGCGGCGAAACGGACCGCCGACAGGAGCCGGGCTTTCTCACTCTTCACTGGCATGGTCTTGTCTCCTACACAGGCGGCGGGATGGGGAGCCGTACCTATCGGCTCAGAACCGCCTTGAGAGCGGCCAGGAACTGAGCTGTGTCGGCATAGCCCTCGATGGAGTAGGCCGGCAGAGGAACGCCTCCGGAGTCGAAGAAGGCCAGATAGGGCATGTTGGTGGCCTTCAGGACCTGATTCTTGTAGATGGCTCCCGGGCTGTCGCTGTGGGTGCAGTCGATCTTGGCGGTGACGAAGTCCGAGAGGGCCGAGATGACTTCCGGGTCCTTGAAGACGGTTCGATCCATCAGGCGGCACGGGACGCACCAGTCGGCATAGAAGTCTGCGAAGATGGGCTTTCCCGTTCGAGCCGCCTCGACCCGGGCCTCCTCCATGCTTGGGACCCAGGGTACACCGCTCCCGGCCTCGGCAGACGATCCGGCCAGGACGGGAAGATCGCCGAGAAGGCCGCTCCCCAGGACTCCGGCGATGACCACTACGGCACCGGTGATGGCCAGGACGACGCCGGCACCCTTGGCCAGGAGCGACTTGCCGGAGGTCTCATCGGTGACGGTGAGGAACGCACCCAGGT
>JAJFLN010000064.1 GCA_021772705.1 Candidatus Cloacimonadota bacterium
CCGTTCGTCCTACTATGGATGCCCGCATCCAAGACGACTGAATGGCCGAGTTTTCCCGATCCGTTCGTCCTGAGCCTGTCGAAGCATGTCCTGAGCCACGCCGAAGGGGATGAATGGAGCGGGCGGCCATATCGTCTGAGCCTTCGAGAGGCCGTCCTCGCCTTCAGGCCCCTCGACAGATGGGGCGAACGGGCAGGAGCTTCAGCGCAAGTCACGAGAAAGCCGCACCCTCGCTCAGCCTGCGGCTCAGAGCTTGACCAGCCAGGCGATGCTGTTGAGCCTGTTTCCGTGCCCGTCCTTGGGACCCTTCAGATAGACACAGAACCGGCCTTCGGAATGGGTCGAGGTCAGATCGATGGCGTCCTCCGAATTGGTCACCCTGAACTCAGCGCTGGACAGTCCATGCCGGATGTTCCTGGACCAGCCCGACACCCGGTTTGCCTCCTGCACGGGGCTGAGAGCGATGCCCTGGCCGAAGCTGTTCCCCTCTTCGTCCAGAGGCACCAAACGCATCTCATAGGCCTCGGCGGACATGGAGATCGGGAATCGAAGGGTGATGACCACCGAGCCGATGGGAAGGGAGGAGGCCGCCGCGTCTCGGGACCTCTCGACATGCTTCGACAGCTTTACAGGCACCGACCAGATCGGGTTCGTGTAGCATCGGAAGTCATAGGGCGGCTCGGCGATACGGTCCGTGAAGCCACCCAGACTCCAGGCTGACGGAGCCGTGATGGCGGCCTCCTTCGGCTCGTCGGCACTCCTCGTCTCACCCAGGGCCTCGATTCTCCAGCCGTCGGAGTCGGCCGGGCTGTCGGGATTCAGCTGTCCCTGGTGCTCCAGCATGGGGGCTGGCCCGGTGTTTCGTTCAACCTCCACGAGCTTCGGCTCACGACCTGCCTCGTCTTTGTAGATCTCGATCCTTGTCAGAGGGCCGCCGAAGTCCGGCGCCCCTTGCCAGCGGTACTTGAACAGGACCTGTTCCGTGTCGTCGGCCACCAGCATGGTCCGACCACCATCCATGTCGCCGTCACCGCCAATCCGGCCGTCCCTGTCCTCGAACTTCACGTCGGAATGCCAGGCCGGAGTCTCGGAGGTGGAGTCGAAGTTCCCGTTCGCGTCCATGGCGAAGTCCAGTACGGGACCATCGGTGAGGATCGTTTGGCCTCGGGCGTAGGCCCGGAGGGCTCGCTCCTCCTCGGTCAGCTTCTCCCCACCGGCAAGACCGGTGGCGTCGACGTAGGTCCTCACCTTGGCGAAGGCGTTGCTCGAGATGTTGAAGATCTTCAGGAACTTCATGATCTGGGCCGGAAGGGCCGTCAGACCTCGGGCCAGCAGCCCCGTATCCCGATTGAAGTCACCGTGGGCGTCGGTGCCGGCGGAGAAGTAGAACTTCCTCACGAAACGGACATCCGGCGCATCCCGGGTGGCGACGTCGAATGACTCCGCGAGGTACTTGTGCCATTGCAGCAGACCGAACTGCAGGTTGTCATCCCAGTCCGGATTGCCCCGGATCCACTGGCGGTGCCAGGTCGGATCTTCCAGGACGGCCAGGTTGCGGTTCCCCAGGATCGCATTGGTCGCGATCTTGCGGCTCTCCTTGCCGTTCCAGCCCTGGAACCCCTTGAAGATGTAACCCCGATTCCTGCCCCCCTCTTTCCTGATGAAGTCTCCCTTCAGGGCGATCTCGATCTGTTTGTCCGTCCAGCCGAGGAGGAGCTTCTTCTCGATGGAGCTCTTGGCGAAGGGGTGCGCGGCATAGGCGAAGCCGTGCTGGAAGTTGGGGTCACTGGCCATGGAGGCCAGCACCTGATCCACCGGGTTCTTGTTCTTCTCCATCTTGTACATCAGGAAGTGTCCGCCGTGGAATGGCCCCATGAAGTGCCGGCTCGAATAGCTCAGCAGGTGGGAGCCCAAGGTGCCCGAGATGAGTCCCAGGAATCCGCCGCGCTTGAAGAGGGTCAGCTCCTCTCCGGTAGTGATGCCGAAGTGGTCCAGATAGTTCTCGTATTCCCGCTGCCCTCGGAGGGAAACCCGGCCCTTGTGGTCCGTGAAGTAGGGAGTGAACTCGGGATGCTTCACCTGGATGGGATCGTCCCAGCCGCCGGTAGCGCTGGGGCCATACTTCAGCAGCTCGTCGTCGGAGTAGAAGACGTTGTGATCCGTGGTGATGACCCGGTTCTTCGCCAGCTCGGGAGCCTCGATCAGACCGATGGCATAAGCTGCTTCCTTCAACATCTGAATGGGGCCGCCGTAAGACTTCCGGACGGCTGTGAGACTTGTGCTGGTGTCGTACTCCGCAGCCGTATGGAGATGGGTGTCGTAGTAGTGCCAGCCCTCGAAGGTGGGGAACCCGTCAGTATCGAGATCGATGAACAGCTTGCGCTTGATGGTGTAGATGTTGTCGTCGTTCTGGCCGAGGCGGCGATAGTCCACCTGGGCGCTCAGGGTGATCTGGGCTCGCCGGAACCCTCCAGGTCCAAGGGCTCCCATGGAAGACTTTCGGGCCTTCCGGGCCCACTGAACGGCGCTGTCCGGGACGGGGAGTCTGAGAATAATGTGCCAGCCTCGGTTCTCGTCGTTTATCTCCGAGACCTTCCAGGCCCGATTGGGAGTTCCGTCCTCCAGAGAGGACTGGACCAGGTCCAGGTCGCGAGATGTCTTTCCGAACCCGTCCACGGCGACCATCTTGCTGCCGTCGAAGCCCAGGCTCGAGGAGTTTCCGAACACGGGGCCGGCATCAAGGCTGTCCTCCCAGATCAGGATCTCCGGATCCTCCTCTTCGAATCCGGGCTCGAACAGCCGCATCCGGGTCACCTGAATCTGGCGCCACTTCTTCTTGGTCTCGGGGAAGAAGTAGAGCACAGGAATGTAATTGGGGCGGCCCTGGCGAATCTGTATCCTCCAGGGTGCATCGATGACGACATTCAGCTGCTTGAGATCGATGTCGGCCTCCATGGGGCCAATGCCGGGAATGAGGATCTCCGAGGCCGCACCGTCACCCTCGTGGGTCAATCCCGGAGTATGGGCATGATCGGGATGGGCCAGCACCGCCGCGGCACTCAGGCTGAGTGCCAGCGCGACGGGGAGAGCTTTCTGGATGGAGTTGGATAGAGATACAAACAAGGTGGAGACCTCCTGAGGTACCGGGATTCTACTACTGTAGGAGTGGGCTCCAGGTTGCCGGGTCGATTCAATCAGACAAAACTGGCGCATTCGTGGCACTTTTGGTAAATCTTGACCTCGTGCGCATCCTCGTCACCGGCGCTAGCGGACAGCTGGGGCCTTACCTGTTGCGGGTACTCCAGGGCGAACCTCACATCGTCACTGCCTGGTCAGGCAACTGGGAGGGTGAGCTCTTCGGTACGCCCATGCGGCCCGTGGATCTCGCCTCTCCGGGAGCCGTCGAGGCGGCCTTTACCCGAGCCGACCCTGAGGTGGTCATCCATGCCGGCGCGGTGGCCTCACCGGGCGTCGTGGACCAGGATCCCGACCGGGCCTGGACGGTGAACGTCCAGGGAACCGACAGGCTTGCCGGGCTCTGTGAGTCGAGACGCTGCCGTCTCCTCTATGTCTCGACGGACATGGTCTTCGACGGTGAAGACACTGCCTACGATGAGGACTCGCCGCCCCGTCCCGTTTCCGCCTATGGCCGGTCCAAGCTGGCTGCCGAGCCTCTCGTTCTCGGTCGATCCGATCTCGAGGCGTTGGTGGTGCGGGTCAGCTTGATGTTTGGTCCCAGTTTGAACGGCCGGCCTCGCTTCTTCGATCAGTTGGTCGAAGCGATCAGACAGGGGCGGCCCTTCACCCTCTTCAACGACGAGTGGCGCTCTCCCCTCTCTCTGGATGCCGCGGCCCGGGCGCTGGCCGCTCTGGCCAGCCAGGCTCCCGGCAGCTGGAGGGAGCTGGGCAGCCGGGGCGTCCTGCACATCGGAGGGGCCGAGCGGATGACGCGGCACGAGATGGGCGTTCGCATCGCCGGCCACCTGGGATGCGACAGCCCGCGTCTGGCTGCCGGCTCTCGGCTGGCCCATGAGAGCCCCGAGCCTCGACCCAGAGATCTCTCCCTCGATTCCCGCGCGTGGCGGACGGCGTTTCCCGATCTGCCCTGGCCCTCACTGGAGGAGGCACTCGGGGAGATGCTGCCTCCGGGTCGCTGACTCCCGGCCGATCAGGCCGCTCCCTACCTCTTCGTACGGTTGCCCAGATGCTCCACCACGGAGTGGACAGCCAGGCTGGCCAGGACGATCGCTCCGCCCAGGATCGCCCAGACACCGGGTGACTCGCCGTTGCCCATGTAGACCCAGACCGGATTGAGGACCGGTTCCAGAAGGGTCAACAGGGAAGCCTGCAACGCCGGAAGTCTTCTGACAGCAAAGAGGAACAGGCAGTAGCCCAGTCCGATCTGCCCTGCCCCCAGATAGAGGAGTCCAAGCCACTGATCCACCGTGGGGGTGCTGTACACCGGTGCCGAGACATCGACGGCGTCCGCCACTCCCGAGCACGCCAGGGCGACCGCCAGAATGGCGCAGAGACCGTTGCCGGCGGTCATCACGGAGAACTGCAGCGCCTTGGGCACCTCCCTGATCGACAGCTGGTACAGCCCGAAGGAGACTCCCGTTACCAAGCCGAGGAGATTGCCCAGAAATCCCATACCGGCGAGCTTGCCGACGAAGAAGAGGGAGAGCCCGAGTCCGCAACCGGCGACGGCGAGAAGGTCAGTCCGTCCCGGTCGATGTCCGAGGAAGAGCGCCC
>JAJFLN010000631.1 GCA_021772705.1 Candidatus Cloacimonadota bacterium
ACAGGCTCAGACGATATGGCCGCCCGCTCCATTCATCCCCTTCGGCGTGGCTCAGGACATGCTTCGACAGGCTCAGGACGAACGGATCGGGAAAACTCGGCCATTCAGTCGTCCTGGATGCGGGCATCCATAGTAGGACGAGCGGATCGGGAAGACTCGGCCATGCAGTCGTCCTGGATGCGGGCATCCATAGTGGGGCGAACGGTTTTATGGACAGGCATCATATGTAAAGGAAACAGCGGACCACCACATTAGGTTCCTGCCACCAGGCCTCCATCGACTCGCAGCACGGCGCCAGTGATGAAGGAGGCCTCGTCGGAGGCGAGGAACAGGTAGGCATTGGCGATGTCCTCCGGCTGCCCCATCCGTCCCAGGGGAGTGCGGACGATCATTCCGTCGAGGACCTTCTCGGGCATGGCCGAGAGGATCTCCGTGGCCGTGAACCCCGGGGCCACGGCGTTGCTGCGGATACCCTGCTTGCCCAGCTCTCGGGCCCAGACCTTGGTCATTCCGATCACTCCGGCCTTGCTGGCCACGTAGTTGGTTTGGCCGAAATTGCCGTCGATACCGACCACGGATGATGCGTTGAGGATCACTCCTCTGCCGGCCTTGGCCATGGAGGGGACCACGGCCTGAGTGCAGTGGAACATACCGCTCAGGTTCACCGAGAGCACAGCGTGGAAATCCTCGGGGCTCAGGCGCTTGACGCACTCTCCGTCCTTGATCTTCACCAGCTGGCCGTCCCGCACGATTCCAGCGTTGTTGACCAAGACGTCGATGCGTCCGTGCTCAGCCAGAACCGCCTCCACCCAGCCGTCGACGGAAGAGCGATCCGTCACGTCGACGCGATGGAAGCCGTGGGGACTGCCCAGCTCCCGGGCGAACTCCTTCCCGGCGTCTTCGCTCACATCGGCGATGCAGACGATGGCTCCCTCTTCCGCGAACCGCTTCGCCGTGGCCTTGCCGATGCCGGAGGCGGCGCCAGTGATCAGGCAGACCCGGCCCTTCAATCGACGGTTGCTCCCAGATTCAATGGCACTCATGGCGGTCTCCTCTCACGGCCACGTCCCGGTCCTTGACCCAGGAGGCGATCTCGTCCCAGTAGTCCGGCGTGTGCTGGTTGCGGGCGTCCTTGCCGAAGGCAATGCCCAGGTGTCCTGTGGGGAGCGACTTCTCGGTGCAGTCGTCGCTGCCCACCAGAGGAGACAGGCAGGCGACGGACTCTGGCACCGACAGGTGGTCGTAGGAGGCGGCCAGGTTCAGCACCGGCATCCGGACATCCTCCAGCCGGGCCCACTCGCCGTCGAGGCACCAGCCCCCGTTCTTCATCAGGGTGTTCTCCTGGTAACCCTGCTTCATTACCTCCCGGTAGACCTCTCCGGGGAAGGATGTGTTGTCCTGCCCCCACATGTGCAGCGCCAACAGGCTGTCCAGGAACTCAGGATCTTCGTGCCTGTCATAGAGTGCCCGGAGCTTCTTCATGTTCGCTGTGGGGACGAGCCACGGAAAGCTGGAGGCGAAGAACTCGGCCGGGATGTTCCCGAAGGAATCCACCAGCTGGTCCACGTCCAGGTTCTCTGGTCTAGACCACCAGGAGAGAACGCCCTCGTGCTCGCCATCGATGGGGGTCACCATGGTAATCAGGTTCGCCACCCGTTCCCCTCGATCGAGGGCGGAGTAGAGCAGGGCCAGGGTGCCTCCCAGGCAGTAGCCCGCCAGGGTGAGCTTGTCCGTTCCCGCATGTCTCAGGACACGGCGCACGGCACGATGGAGGTAGTGCTTCACGTAGTACCCCAGGGTGAGATGACTCTGGCCTCTGTTGGGCTCACCCCACTCCATGAGGTAGACGTCGAGGCCCCTCTGAAGCAGCGCCTCGACGAAACTCTCCCCCTCCAGGAGATCCATCACGTAGGCACGATTGACAAGAGAGTAGACCAGCAAGAATGGAGTCTTCACTGTCGCCGGCGTGTCGCGGCGGTAGCGATGGACCGTGACGGAGTGTTCCCGGTAGATCATGTCTCGGGGAGTCTGGCCTACCCGGGGCTCCATGGCCTTGTATCGCTCCTGGATGTCAGGCAGGGACGAGAGGAAGTGGGTCAGGTCGGCGGCTCCCGCGGCGGCGCCATCCAGATCGAGGACGGGCATGGCATCCATCACTTGCCTCCCTTGCGACTCCGAGGGGACTTGCGGGTCGTCGTCGATGCGGATCGAGTGGCTCTGGCGGCGGACTTCGTCCGCGCCTTCTTCGCCGGAGCGGCTGATGGGGCCGGCGGGGCCTCCATCCTGGCCGCCATCGCGGATCGAGCGTCCTCGCTGTCCTCGAGTCTCTCTTCCAGATCGAGCATCCTGGACTCCAGGTCGTTCACGGTCTTGTAGAGGTTCTGCAGTTCGTCCTGGTTCGGGAGCCCGAGGGACTTGAGCGTGGCGTCCACGGGCTCCCTCAGCATTCCCCGGAGCTTGAGCGTGGAGCCAAGCTGCTGGCTCACGAGGCTCATGTACTCGGGCTTGCGCATCATGCGGTCCATGGAAGTGGCCAGGTTCTTCTCCCAGGCGTCGAAGAGCTTCTTCTGGGTCTCGAAGGGATTCAGGCAGGCGTTCAGCATCATTTCAAGTTCCTCCTTGCCGGCTACCGATATCGTCAGTCGGCTCGAGTCTGTCAGTGAGTTCTTAAGTCCCTTACGGGGCAGGGGCGCGCCATGAGCCAGTCCCGGGACTGAGCCCAGAGACCGTCACGGGCATGCCGGCCCACGGTGATTCCAATGTGTCCCCCGGGAAGGTCGAGCAAGGTCGTGTCCTTGCTGCCCACCAGGTCGTGCAGTACCCGGGCCGATGGATCCGGGACGATGTGATCCGTGGCCGAGACGGCTGTCAGGACCGGGCAGTGGATATTCGACAGGTTCGCCGTCTCCCCCCGAAGGACCAGAGTCCCGCTAGCCAGCCGATCCTCCTGGTACAACTCCCGCAGGATGCTCCGGTACACGGGCCCTGGCAGATCCACGGGATCGTTGATCCAGGTCTCGAGAGCCAGGAAACGCTCCAGGTAGGCGTCGTCCCAAAGGTTATAGGCCAGATCCCGGAGCTTCCGGGAGAGGCTCATGGGCTGAACGTAAAGGAAGGAGCTCTGAAGCATTCGGCCCGGAATCAGGCCCAGCTCCTCGTCCAGAAGCTCGGCGGGAGTCTCCTCGTTGCGAGCCCAGTCCGACATGGCGGCCTCACCGGCCTGAAACTTCACTGGCGCCGTCAAGGCGACCAGCCCGGCAACGTGGCGGGGGCGAAGCGCCGTGTAGGCGATCGACATCGTTCCGCCGACGCAGTACCCCAGGAGGTGAATGGCCTCGACTCCCGCGTCCCGGCAAGCGGCCCGGACGGCCACGTCAATCCAGCCGAGGACGTGCTGAGCCAGGTCGGCATACCGGTCCTGGGGTCCCGGGTCGCCCCAGTCGATCATGTAAACCGGGATGCCCTGCTGCCCCAGGTACTCGATGTAGCTCTGGCCGGGCCGCAGATCCAGAACGTAGTTCCGGTTGATCACTGAGGGGATCATCAAGATCGGGCACTGCTGCTTCGGCGAGGTGACAGCGTACCGGTTCAGGGTCACTCGGCCCCAGTGGGCCACCTCTTCCCTGGCCGTGGAAGCCAGATCGGAGTCCAGCTCGCCCTTCGCCAGTCGCAGAGCATTGTGCAGTCGTCGCGGCGTGCGCCACGCCTCGTTGAGACTGTCCATGGATGGCATGCTGAGCATCTGTCTTCCTCCTGTGCGATCCGTCCCGTGAGTCCCGGTCAGGCCGCGTGGTTCTCGACCTTGCAGCTCGCCAGCGTTTCGTTGATGATCTCCCCCATCGAGTTCAGGTTGGCCTGGCCGAACTTCATCGCTTCCGTCTGGGCGGCCAGGGCCACCTCCGAGAGAACGGCAGCCATCTCCATCTGGTCCTTCACGACCCTCTCGAACTCGCCTCCGATCCGGGAGCCGAGGGAACCCCACTCCTCTCCAGCCTTCTGGAAAGCCTTGACTGTCTCGTTCAGGTAATCCTTGGCGTCCATCTCGTTGCGGCTCATAGCCATCCTCCTTGCAGTAGAGTTGATAACTGAATCAGGTCTCATATTGTAGCGTTCACCTCACAAGGTGTCAACACCAAAAGTTTGACTTTATCTATAATCACACCCATTATTGTGAGAGATGATTCACCCCAGCTGAAGGGGCAGATCCGCCCCGCCGACGGTTGCATGTCCCGTAGGGGGTTCCCTCCTCCGTTCGCGGGTGCATGTCACCCAGGGGGCCGCGCGAACGCGCGTGCGCGCGACCCCCTGGGTGACATGCACCCTCCGTTCGCCCCACTATGGATGCGGGCATTCATAGTAGGACGAACGGATCGGGAAAACTCGGCCATTCAGTCGTCCTGGATGCGGGCATCCATAG
>JAJFLN010000632.1 GCA_021772705.1 Candidatus Cloacimonadota bacterium
GCACCTCATCGGTGACGTCGGATGCAGTCCCGCCCGTGCTGAGATTGGCCGTCGACTTGAGATAGAGCTTCTCCGAAGCCGGGAGGACATCACCGAGGTCGTATCCTTGCAGGGCCAGCAATCGACAGGTCATGTCGTTGACCGTGATCTCCGTCAACACGCGTTCGTGGCCAACGCCTCGACGAGGATCGGCGTTGGTCTGTTTGATGAGCTGGCCGATGGAGGACACACCATCGCCAATGACGTGGGCGGGCTCCCGAATCGCGGCGGCAACCAGCTTGCCGTTGATGACGAGCACACGAAAGTCGTGCCCGGTCATGGTCTGCTCCACGATGACAGAGGAACAGACCTCCCTCGCCGATACGAAGGCGCGTTCGAGTTCGCCCATGTGGGTCACTCGGGCGGTGATTCCTCGACCGTGATTGCCCTCGTCCGGCTTGACCGCCACGGGGAACCCGATCTGCTCGGCTGCATGCTGGGCATCCTCGAGCGACGTCACGACGATGCCCTCGGGGGTGGGAACTCCGGCCTTCGTTAGAAGATCCTTGGTCCGGTGCTTCCCATCTGCGATCTCCACACCAAGGGCACTGGTGCGGTCGGTCATGGTGGCCTGAATGCGCCGCTGTTTCACACCAAAGCCGAGCTGTACCAGACTCTCGTCATTGAGGCGAATCGCTGGAATCCCGCGTCCCTTGGCTTCATCCACAACACTCAATGTGGACGGCCCGAGCGTCTCTCTCTCCCGAAGCTCCTTGAGCTTGGCGATGACGGCATCAAGATCAAACGCACGTACCGCCGCAACGGCCTCGACCAGCGCCACGGACTCACGCCCCGCCAGGAGCCCCGCCGACTCCACTCTGTAGCGGTAGACAACCTTGTAAACGCCGTCTTCGGACGTGTCGTAGGTCTTGCCAAAGCCCACGTCCATTCCGGCCAAGCACTGCAACTCGAGAGAGACGTGCTCGACGATGTGCCCCGCCCAGGTACCCCGCTGAAGTCTCTGGTAGAAGCCCCCGGGTTCACCCACAGAGCAACAGTGAGCCTGTAGCGATGGGATGAGGCCCAGCAAGCGATCCGGGAACCCTGGAAGCTTGTCTGAAGGACGTGCCTCGAACTCCCCGATGTCCAGGAGCATGAAGATCGTTGGGAATCGGCTGTACCGGTTGGGTCCTCTGAGAGCGCGATGCTCGATGATCTTCATGTGGCACATCCATGCCAGGCCATCTGGTGGCGGGCGCCGGCGGCAAACTGTGTATGATCGATCACGATGATCCCGACATCGACCGCCTCGTCGAGCTGCCCGAGGGACCAGGCAACGACCTCTTCGGGGCTGCAACCCCGTGCCAGCTCGGCGTGGGCGCGGTAGGCCAGAATCGACCGAGCTATGAACTCTCCGTCGCCCGTGACGGCCACGGCACCGGAGGCGCCGGCGTACAGGCCGCAGCCCGGGAGCGGAACATCTCCAACCCGACCGCGAAGAACGAGTGTGGTGCCTCCTGAGCTCGAGGCCACGGCACATGCCTTACCATCCCAGGCTACACACCCGACGGTATCGCCGCCGATTGCCACCCGGATGGGGGTTTCGAAGTTCCAGGCCCGCTCGAGGTCGGCTCGCGACCACTCCCCGAGGGGACCCGCCACAGAGATGAGCTGCTCCAGCCTCTCCTTGGCTGCCGGCGTTGCCGGGTCGTACTCGGCAAACCCGCACCGTCGCGCAAACGCTGTGGCGCCATCGCCAGCGAGCAAGACATGGGGGGTGGCCATCACGGCTCGGGCCACGAGAATGGGGTTCTTCACCAATTCGATGGCGGCAACGGCTCCAAAGCTACCGTCGCTGGTCATACACGAAGCATCCATCTGAATCGTCTTGCCATCGAAGCGCAGATTCGACCCCGTCCCGGCATTGAAGCGCGAGTCGTCCTCCAGCAACGTGGTGGCGAGAACCACGGCCTCGAGCGCGCCTTTGCCCTGAGCTAGGGCGTCGAGTGCCGCCTGGGATGCTAGCCGCGGCGCGTCCCCGTCCTCCGGGTTCGAGGCGGAACCGCCGTGGCAGACGACGTGTGGCATGACTTCAATTCACCTTTCGCGACCCTTCCAGAGTATGCTTGACGGGTGACAAAGGCAAGAACCCCAAAGATTCCTCCGATCAGGCTGATCAAGCAGTGCGATGGCGGGAGTCTGGGCTGATGCCGCGATTCCTGATCCCTATCGGAGGCAATGAGAAGAGGTCGGTAGACTCGGAGATCTTTCGGGAGATGGTGGGACTGGCTGGCGGCTCGAAGGCCCGGATCGTTCTGGTGCCCACAGCAAGCGAGGCACCGGAAGCGCAGGCCCGCAACTATGAGAAGCTACTCTCCGAGTTCGGTCCCAAGAGCATCGAGACCGTTCACATCGGCAAGCGATCTGATGCCGGGTCCGGAGGACTTCTTCGGATCATCCGTGAGACAAGCTTGCTCCTGTTCCCGGGGGGCGACCAGCTTCGACTCTCTTCGTTGATCGGCGGCACGGATCTTCACCTTGCCCTGGTTGCAAGATACCAATCGGGCGGATGCGTCGTCGCCGGTACCTCTGCCGGGGCCTCCGTCCTCCCGGAGACGATGATCTTTCAGAATAACCGGTTTTGCCTGTTTCGCAAGGGCGGAATCGAGATGACCAAGGGGCTGGGCCTGATGAACAACGTGATCCTCGACACTCACTTCGTTCAGAGGTCGAGGATCTCGCGTCTCGTCCATGCTGTCGCAACGAACCCAGCCCTGATGGGAGTCGGCATCGAGGAGAACACGGGCCTCATCATCGAAGACGAGAGAGCGGCGAGAGTCATCGGATCCGGAACGGTCATCATTGTCGACGGAAAGAGCATCGAGATCAATCACATCGGCTACGCCGAGAACAGAAAGCCCTT
>JAJFLN010000633.1 GCA_021772705.1 Candidatus Cloacimonadota bacterium
CCCGTACTGATTTCCGCCGCCGCTCGACGAACCGATGTTGGGCTGACCGGCTACGGCACTCCCGCCGCAACTGCGCTTTCTGACCACCACTCAGGCGAATCTGATAGAGGGGATGGGGATCACGCATGAGAAACCTCCCTCCTTACACAGGCCGCAGTCCTCAGAGATTCGCTCAGAAAACTGTCGGATTACTTCCAGGAAGCAGCACTAGTGTGGTGGTCCGCTGTTTCCTTTACATATGATGCCTGTCCATAAAACCGTTCGCCCCACTATGGATGCGGGCATCCATAGTGGGGCGAACGGAGGAGGGGACCCCCTACGGGACATGCACCCGGGCTACGCCCAAGTGTTGACTCCGGTCGCGGTCAACAGTTATCAAGTCCGGGTCCAGTCTGGGGGCGCCGGGAGTCCTGTCCCGGCATCGGTCCTCCGGCCTGGCTGGGGACTCGCGGGTGCTTCGGAGCGACTGCGGGCCAGGAAACCTGTTCGATGGCAAAAGTCGGTGAAACGGCTCCGGGCTTCGTCGCCTGGACCGATGCGAAGGAACAGATCGATCTGGTCGATCTGAGGGGTCGAACCGTGGTCCTGTTCTTTTATCCTCACGACATGACGCCGGGGTGCACCAAGGAAGCTTGCGACTTCCGGGACAGCTACGCCACGTTGCTGGCCAAGGGTGCTGTACTCATGGGAGTGAGTACCGACGGCATCAGCAGCCACGAGAAGTTCCGGGACACCTACGAACTGCCGTTCCCGCTCATCGCCGATGAGGATCACAGCATCTGTGCCGCCTACGGTGTCTGGCAGAAGAAGAAGATCAAGGGCCAGGATTCCATGGGCATTGTCAGGACCACGGTCATCATCGATCCCCTGGGGACCATCGCTCACCGATTCGACAAGGTCCGGATTGACGGACACGTTGATGAAGTACTGAAGCTTCTGTGAAACTCCCCATCGATCGGGAGTCGATCCGGCATCGATCTTCGGGAACAGGATCTCCAGGGGAGATCGGAGCAGCCATCCCAGGCAGCCTCCCCTCCCTGTCCCGGAACGGCAGGTTCTGGGACCTCGTCCTGTCGCCATTGGGGGGCAAACCAGCAAGAAACCTAGCAACCGGCGCGCCTGAAGGAGTCTGGCCGTGAAATACACCGTCTCAGCCCTGGAACCGAAACACCACATGCTCGACGTGGAGCTGCATCTTGACGACGTCGGGACCGAGCCGGTTCGGATCGCCTTCCCAGCCTGGGTTCCGGGCCACTACTTCATCGAGGATTTCGCTGGCTTCGTCCGGGGAGAGACCGCCACGGGAGACGGGGGAAAGCGGCTGCCCTTGTCAAAGGTCGACAAGGCCACCTTCGAGATCCGTCCAGGCAAGTCCCGGACCCTGAAGTTCAAGTTCCAGACCTGGGCCTACCGGGTCTCGGTCCACCGAAGCTTCCTGGACGACGAGCGAATGTCCATCAACGGGGGCAACTGTTTCCCCTGGGTCGTGGGCCGGGACACGGAACCGGCGACGATCCAGTTCCTGCTTCCCGACGGCTGGGACGGACCCTACACGGGCATGGAGCCCGTACCAGGACAGACAGCCACGTTCCGGGTCGACAACTATGACGACCTCCTGGATTGCCCCATCTTCGCCGGCAAACCCCATGTGGAGACATTCGACATCCGGGGCGTCCCCCACCATCTGGTGATGGCGGGCAGATGCAACGCCCCCATTCAGCGGCTGACCCGAGACGTGGAGAAGATGAGCCGCACCACGGCAGCCCTCTTCGGAAAGATCCCCTACAAGCACTACCACTATCTGGTGGATCTGGCCGAGGCCCGAGGCGGAGGACTGGAACATAAGAACAGCACTCACATCGTTCTGGGACGCTGGCAGTTTCATCCCCGGTCGGCCTACGTGGACTCCATGGCTCTCTTCGCCCACGAGTTCTTCCACACCTGGAACGTGAAGCGCATGCGACCCGCCCGGCTCGGTCCCTTCGACTACACCAAGGAGACCTACACCTCTCTGCTCTGGTTCGCAGAGGGCGTGACGAGCTACTACGAGAAGATCATGCTCCGCCGATCCGGCGTCATCTCCAACCGGGAATTCCTGGATCTGCTAGGGCGGGAGATCCAGCGGCTGCAACTCGTGCCGGGCCGGAACTATCACACCCTGGAGCGCTCCAGTGAGGAGACCTGGATCAAGCTCTACCGGCGGGGGCCTCAGTCCGACAACAGCCAGGTGAGCTACTACAACAAGGGTTCCCTGGTGGGTTTTCTCCTGGACATGGAGATGCGCCTGATGACGGGGAACAAGAGGTCCCTCGATGACCTGATGAAGCGCATGTACAAGCGGTACTACGTCCAGGAAGACCGAGGATTCGAGGCGGGAGAACTGGAGGAGGAGGCTGCCACCCTGGTGGGCAAGTCGATGAAACCCTTCTTCGACAAGTACCTGAGAAGCACCCAGGAACTGGATTTCGCCAGGGCCCTGGGTGCCGCCGGTCTGGAGCGGGT
>JAJFLN010000634.1 GCA_021772705.1 Candidatus Cloacimonadota bacterium
GGACGACTGAATGGCCGAGTTTTCCCGATCCGTTCGTCCTGAGCCTGTCGAAGCATGTCCTGAGCTACGCCGAAGGGGATGAATGGAGCGGGCGGCCATATCGTCTGAGCCTGTCGAAGCATGTCCTGAGCTACGCCGAAGCATGTCCTGAGCCACGTCGAAGGGGGGATGAATGGAGCGGGCGGCCATATCGTCTGAGCAGATGAGGGAATCAGCTCGCTGAGCGGGCGACACGGCAGCCCTGGCCGACGTGTCGCCTGTCCGGTTTCAGGAAGTACCGCTTCGCCGATCGCTGCCACATCGGGTCCGTGTTCCAGGACCCTCCACGAATGACCCTCCAGCGGCCCGTCGCCGGTCCCTTCGGATCCCGGTCCCCAGCGGCGGCAGCCTGACTGTAGTAGCTCGAGTCGTACCAGTCGGAGCAGGCCTCGCTGACATTTCCCGCCATGTCCAGAGCCCCCACCGGTGACACGCCCTTGGCGTAGGAGCCGACGGGGGCGGTCTTCTCGAAGCCGTCCTTCTTGCTGCACTTGAGATCGCTGTAATTGGCCCAGCATCCGTCACCCGAGTCCAGCAGGTCGTCCCCCCAGGGGAATCGCCTTCCATCGGTGCCTCGGGCCGCCCGCTCCCACTCCGCCTCCGTCGGGAGACGGAGACCGGCCCACTTGCTGTAGTCTCGGGCGTCTTCCCAACTCATCCTGGCTGGATAGCTACCTGAGTCCACCCAGTCTGGCCGGGAGGCGGGGCCCTTGCCGATGCTCTGAAGATACCGGTCAAACTGCTCCCAGGTCACCTCGTGCTTTCCGATCAGGTAGGGGGCCAGATGGGCTTGCCGGACGGGCTGCTCGTCCTTCGTGCCCTCCAGACTGCCCATCTCGAACTGGCCGGCGGGCACGAGAATCAGCACGCTTCCGTCCTTGCTGTTCTTGAACTCCTGGTAACCGAAGTCATTTGCCCCCAGCGGCTCCAGTCCTTGCATCCAGTCATTGGATGACTCGATCACGGGGCGAGGCGCCAGTACCGGTTCAGGCCTTGATTCGATCTGCTCCCCGGCCGAAACCGAAGGCATCTTCTCCGGACCCGGCACTGGATGGATAGGCGCAAGCTGACTCGCACCGTCGGTCGTGACCGGAGTCCGGGCGGTACCCCGGTCGTCTTCGGACAACTCAAAGACCGGGAGCTCCGGCTCGTCTTCCACTTTCTCTGTATAGAGGTCAGGAATGGAATCCTGGGCGGGTGGGGGCGGTGCAGGACGGGGTGAAAAGATCTTCCAGGCCGAGTAGCCTCCGCCAACAGCAGCCAGGACGAGGACGAGGGCCAGGATGAAGAGGGTGGCGGAGGAACCTCTAGTGCTGCCGGTCCGTACGACTTTGGAGAGGGGACTGCTCATAGGTGAGTAGAATTCTACCCTGAATGCGGCACGCCTCACCAGATCATGTTCCGGCCCGGGGACTCCTGGAGGCTGGGCCTGTGCTTTCTGAGAAATAGTGTCCATGACGGAGTGTTGGACCATCGGCGCGGGAGTCTCGGGCCGCCGGTTTTGGCGGAATTCATGCGTCCTTCCGGTTCGATGAAACCTTGATCTGTGCTAGAATCCTCGCCATGACCCAACCTGTTTCCGGGCTGGCGGATCTTCATATGCACACCACTGCTTCTGACGGGATGCTGGAGGTGCCGGAGGTGCTTGATCGAGCGCGCCGGGCCGGTCTGAGAGCCATCTCGATCACGGATCACGACACCCTGTCGGTCCACCTGCAGGGTTCGCTGTCCGACGGGTCTCTCGAGGTCATTCCCGGGTTGGAGCTGTCCTGCGACACCGATTGGGGCGAGCTTCACGTCCTGGGATACTACGTTGATGTCAAGAACGTCATTTTGTGCGAGCGACTCGAAGCTCTCAGGCAGAACCGGATTCGCAGACTGGATCGGATAGTGGATGCCCTGGCCAGGTTCGGAGTGAAGCTCGAAGAGCAATTCGTCTCCGATCTGAGGCGTCGTCCTGGCTCCGTGGGTCGTCCTCACGTGGCTAGGGAGCTGCTTCGAATGGGTGTGGTGAAGCACTTTCAGGAAGCCTTCAACCGGTTCCTGGGTCAGTCAGGCTGCGCCTACGTTCCTCACCAGAACGGCCTCACACCGGAGGACTCGATCCAGCTCATCTCCCAGGCAGGGGGTGTCTCCGTCGCGGCTCATCCTGGCTGGATGCTCGACAAGGCGCCGGAAGAGTTCCTCGTTTCTCTGAGCCGCGCCGGTCTGTCGGGCCTCGAGACGCAACATCCCAGTCACTCCTGGGAGCAGGTCAAGGAGTGTCATCGCCGGGCCGAGCAGCTCGGGTTGATTGAGACCGGCGGGTCCGATTTCCACAGCGACGAGGACAAGTCGGCCTCATCCCGATCCGCCAATCGTCACTCCGCCATCGGCGGCTCGACAGTGGGTTATCAGGTCGTCCTGCAGATCCGGGAACTGAGGGATCGAGGAGGAGCATGCGCCTCGCTCCCATCCTGACAGCCCTCCTGATAGCCGTATTGTTGATCGGGCCCGGGGCTGCTCCGTCGCTGGCTGATTCCCTGCAAATCGGGAAGGACTACTACGAGCTCCGGCGATTCACTGACGCCCTGTCGGCTCTGAAGAAGGCTGTTCAGGAGAATCCAAAGAACTGGGAAGCCTACTTCTACACAGCCAAGATCTATCAGGAGAGTAGCCAGCCCGACCTGGCCCTCCGGTACTACATGAGTGCCTGGCGGGCCAAGCCGGGAAACGACAACATCGGCAAGCTTCTGGACGAATCCTACCTCCGGAAGGCTGGCCGGGCACGTGCCGAGAATGGCGCCGAGGGAGCCATCCGGGAGCTGGAGAATGCCCTGAAGCAGGGCTTCTTCAGCGTCGCCGTGGCGAACCAGCTCTTGACCCTGTACGGGGAGCAACAGAAGTTTGAATCCATGATCCGGGTCGCCGAGGAGGTCTTGCGGCGTCAGGCCACCTTCAGTCTCTTTCCGCGAAACGGAGAGGGAACCAAGCGGACCCACTTCCTCCTGGGCCGGGCCTGCTACGAGACCCGGGACTACGAAAAGGCGATGGAGCATCTGGAAACGGCCTTCATTCACCGCGAGCCCGGGGCCCAGGAGTACTACCAGAGGACCCAAGAGGCCCTGGCCCGGAAGGCCAAGCCCTTCACGGATCAGGGGGAGCAGCTCTACCGGGAAGGGAAGATGCGCCAGGCTCGCACGTCCTTCGAGAAAGCTCTGGAGCTGCACAAGGACAATCCCTTCGCCCGGAAGATGATCCTGAAGATCGACAACGTGCTGAAGGCCCAGGATCTGGAGACCCAGGCCGGCACGGCTGTCAGTGAAGGCCGTGCCGACGATGCCATCGGGCTGCTCCGGGAGGCACTGCTGCTCTATCCCGAGAACACGCGACTCCAGAAGCAGATCCAGGCGATCCAGCAGCGCCGGGCCGAGCTGGAAGCCTCTCGCCGGGCCAGGGAGGTGGCGCTTCGAAGGGAACGGCAAGAGAAGCAGCAGGCCTTCGCCGATCACATCGAAGCAGCCCGGGGGTTCAAGAAGGCCGGTCAGTATGCCCGGGCGCAGGACGCGTATCGACTGGCCCTCAAGGTCTTTCCCGATGACCGGAACGTGGCCGCCGAACTGGAGGGCCTCTCGGAGAAGGTCGAAACCGAGCGGCGGTATCGGGCTGCGGTGGCTGCTTTCAAAGGCGACGACTGGGCCGAGGCAATCAAGGACTTTCGGGCTCTCTCCGAGAGCCGCGCCGAAGGGTTCAAAGGAATCAACAGGTACCTGGCCCTGGCTTACCTGAAGATCCGGCGAATCGACGAGTTCGAGAACTACGCCTCCCTCAGTCTGAAAGAGAACCCCGACGACGTGGACCTCCTCTATCTCTGGTCCAGCCAGGCGGCGTCCAATCCTGATTCCACCACCCGGCTCAAGGAAGCTCTGGCAGGCTTCAAACACATCGAGACCATCAGTCCCGGCTACAAGGATGCCGCCGATCAGGCTCGACGGCTCCACTGGCAGATCTACTGGCCCCAGTACGCCATCGTCGTGGCCCTGATCCTGGGGTACATCCTGGTCTATTTCTTCGTGAAACAGCGACCGAAATTGATGAAACGGTTGTTCCTGAAGGACCTGGAGCGGGTCGCCGCCAAAGCCGACTGGACGGCAGCAATGGAGATGCAGCCCATGGCCCGGCAGCACGACCTGGATTCCCAGGAGAGTGTTCAGGTCCACTCCCTGCTGGCCCGGGCCTTCTTCGAGGGCCGCCAGCCTAGCCGGGCCATCACGGAGGTCCAGAAGGCGCTCCGCCACAATCCCCGGAACAAGGAGCTGCGAATCCTGCTGGCCCGGGCCTTCTATGCCAACAAGACCATCTCCTCCGATATTCTGGAGTACTACATGGACTTGCTCGAGGTCGAACAGGACAACCGGCAGCTCCTGAGCTTCGTCGGTGGATTCTGTACGGACAAGAAGATCCTGAATCCCACCACCATGTCCCTCATGCGCCAGCTGGCTCAGGTGGAACCAGAGAATGACAAGGTTCGGAACCTCTTGCTCCGGGGATACCTCAAAGATGGTGACCGGTCTTCGACGGCCATGGCTCTCTACCGGGTGGAGCGGGAACGAAACCCGGAGAACCTGGATGTCCGGGTCATCATGGCGGAGGAACAGCTGAAGAAGAAGAACTTCGAGAAGGTGATTCAGGAGTGCGAGGAGATGCTCAACATCAACCTGACTCACCCGAAGGTGCATGAATTGATGGTCAATGCCTACAAGAAGCAGGATCGCATGCCGGACCTGATCAAGAATTATCAGGCCATCCTGGAAGTGGACCCTCACAACACGTTCATCCAGAGCCATCTGGCCAGGTTGACGGGGCCGGGGTCCGGTGCTGCTGCTTCGGGAGCCGTCAATCCACCGGCCAGCCTGTCGGATCCCGGACCGGCCGCCTCCGGACCGCCTGCCGCCGCGGTGGAGGCCCCGGTTCGAGGTACCCAGAACTGTCCGTCCTGTGGCTCCGAAGTATCTGTCGGGACCTACTTCTGTTCTTGTGGCAGTCCCCTGTAAGGCAGGCTGCGGTGTTGCTACAGGGAACTCAACAAATAGGAGCGTGTCGGAGAAATGGATCCGCGCCGACCTTGGGGCGAAGCCTGAACAGGGAACAGGGAACAGACAACAGGCAACAGAGAACAGGGAACCGAAACGGCAACACCGACTGGACAATTCCCTGTTCCTTGTTCCCTGTTCGGGTTCCACTCGGAAGACTGCGGCCTTACTCCTACACGCTCCTGCTCTTCCTGTTCGCGGCCCTGAGTCCCTTGCTGGCCGTGCCTGGCGCCGAGAGTTACATCACGGCGGGGCTGAAAGCCTACCAGCAAGGCAACCTGGAGGCTGCGGCGGCGGAGTTTCGCAAGGGAATCAACCTGAAGCCCGACTCCCTGGACGCCCACTATCACCTGGGCCGGATCTCCCTCATTCGGAAGGACTACTACGGGGCCTACGATGCCCTCAAGGAGGTCGTGGCGCTCCAGCGGGGTTACAAGAACGCCCAGGAGCTCTTCGAGACTCGCCTGAAGGGCCCACTGGAAGAGCAGATCCGGCTCGACCTGAAGGTGAATCCTCGGAGCGCCCGGGCTTACAACGTTCTCGGGTTCCTCCGCCTCTACGAGGGACGGCTCAATGAGGGCATCACGGCTCTCAAGTACGCCCTCCGGTTTGACAAGTCCCGGGCGGCCGTGTACGACGACCTGGCCTGGGCGCACTACAAGCTGAACCAGTTCGAAGAGGCCTTTCGCTATTCCGAGAAGGCCTTCTATCTCGATCCTGTCCGGGCGTCCATCAGCAAGCACTACAAGCAGCTCTTCTATCTGAAGAAGCTCGGCTTTGCTGCCAGCGATGCGAGACAGAGCGAGTTTTACGGTGGGGGAGATGGTCCAGATTCACCGGGTGCATCAGGGCCCAGGACTCCTTCCACGGGAGTCGCATCGACGCCAGAGCCCCCAGCGCCAGGGAGCGAGAGGCGCGACGGGCTGCCGGCCGCGACTGGCGCCGGCCGTCCCTCGACCCGGCCGAATCGGCGTCCTGGGAATGACCGGCCCTCCGCCACCGACGGCCCTCGAATCGACGACAGAGGCGGGGGACTCACCTCGGCTGGCTCGGTCCCCTCGAGGCCGGCACCGGCACCGGTTCGAACCGGTACGAGACCCGCTCCACGGCCAGACTCCCGGCCGGCCCCGCTGGACACATCCGTCGAGGCCACGGCAGCTCTGACCCGGATACAGATTGATGATTCGGCGATCATGAGTGCCTTTCTGAAAGGCTTCAAGCCACCGAGGCCGCACGCAGCGGCCTCCTCCGCAACCCCAACGGCCGTGGCTACCACCAGTCCCATGAGGAAGAAACCGCCCAGCGCCGCTCAGATCGCCTCCCGGGTCCGGGCGCTCTACAAGAAGGGGATCGATCTGGCGGCCAAGACCGACTTCGAGGGAGCCCTGCAGTCCTTCGAGTTGCTGGCTCAGATCGATCCGACCTATCGGGATACGATGCGGCAACTGGAGAAGATGCGCCGTTTCGCCAGGACCCAGCGCGCATTCGATCAGGCGATGGACCTGTACCAAACGGGCTCCTTCAAAGTGGCCTTGGAGCGGCTGCGGGGCATCGATCTCAAGACCCTGCGGGAGTTCCGCGATGTCCCGACGCTGGATCACTTGATCGGGGAGTGCTACTTCCACACGGGAAAGTACGAGCTGGCGGTGAAGAAGCTGTCGAGCTACTGCGAGGGCAGCCCGGGAGACGTCAAGTTCCGGTATCTGCTGGCCAAGTCCCACGCCGAGCTGAATGAGCACCACCAGGCGCTGGACGAGCTGGCGATCATCCGTTCGACGGACCCCTCCTATCTGTCCCGGTTCCCGGAGAGCGGAGGACTTCGGATGAAGCTGACCATCAAGGCCTACTTCCCGATCGTCGCCTTCCTGGCCCTGATCTGGATACTGATGTCGGGTGGCTACTTCATCTACAAGCTGCGCCAGGCTGCGGCGGCCAGACGACTGAGGCACACCCTGTCCGTGGCCCAGCAAGCCCAGAAGAACGCCGAGTGGGAAAAGATGCTCGATGCCTGCGAGGAGTTCGAGAAGAAGGGCAAGACCCGAGGGGATGTGCGGGTCAAGCAATCCAAGGCCCTGGCGCTGGTCAATCTGGGACGCCTCGACCAGGCCCGGCAGGAAGTGGATGCCCTTCCCGACGATCCAAAGCGGCAGCTGCTCCGGGCGAAGCTGCTTCTCGAGACTGGGGACAGATCCGAGGAAGCGCTGCAGGAGTACCGCATCCTGCTGGCGGCCGAGCCTAACAATCTGAAGCTGCTGCAGATGATGAACGAGATCCTCCAGGCCAGGAGCGCCACCGACGAAGAGGCCGAGAGGATACTGGAGCGGCTCATTGAACTGGAGCCCCTTAAGACCGAGTATGTCTCCCATCTAGCTTCGGTCCACCTGTCCCGGGGACGCTATGACGCCGATGCCCAGAGCACCTTCAAGAAGCTTCTGGACGAGGACCCGGCCAATGTCCAGGCCCGTACGGGACTGGCCCGGTGCCAGTTCGCAGGCAACCACTTCGTCGAGGCGATCCGGGAAGCCAAGCAGGTCGCGGACTTCGATCTGGAGAACTCGGCGATACACGAGATCCTCGTGGAGTCCTACCGGAGCCTGGAGATGATCGAGGAAGGAGAGAAGGAATACCGTCGGCTCCTGACGGCCCACCCCGACAATCCTGTCTTGCTGCAAGCCCTGGCCCGGCTGAAGGCGAAGACCGACGGGGGAGGCGGATCGATCAGCGACGACGAGTTGCGAGCGGCCTACGAGAAGGGGGCCCGGCTCTTCGGCGAAGGTCGCTTCCACGAGGCCATCTCCCCTCTTTCGGCAGCCTTCGAGGGCAACTACCAGCGCACCTGTGCCGGTGCTCTGATGGTCCGGGGGTACTTGAAAATGCACGAGACCGACACGGCGCTGCGAGTCTTCGAGCGAATGGATGTCTTCGATCAGCCTCCCGACGAGTTCCTTCTGGCTCTCTGCTATGAGACGGCGGAGATCTACGAGCAGGAGGAGCGGGGTGGGGACGCTCTGAGGCTCTACAACTTCATCTGCCGGAACAACGTGAACTATCGCGACGCATTCCAGCGGCTCGAACGGCTCCAGTCAGCTGCCTGATCCGTCGAGGGGCCGGGCAGGAATAAATGCGTAGAAGTCGCGCCCAGATTTGGGTTAGATTCGGCTGGTTCGAGCGAGCGGGACCGGAGGCGTAGTGGGCTACGTCGAGGATTCCGCGATTGAGGAGCGGCCGAAGATGGCCTGAAGATGGGATGCGAAACTGCGTAGTTATTCT
>JAJFLN010000635.1 GCA_021772705.1 Candidatus Cloacimonadota bacterium
GGACGACTGAATGGCCGAGTTTTCCCGATCCGTTCGTCCTGAGCCTGTCGAAGCATGTCCTGAGCTACGCCGAAGGGGATGAATGGAGCGGGCGGCCATATCGTCTGAGCCTGTCGAAGCATGTCCTGAGCCACGCCGAAGCATGTCCTGAGCCACGTCGAAGGGGGGATGAATGGAGCGGGCGGCCATATCGTCTGAGCTTGTCGAGGGGCCGCCCCCTTCGACAGGCTCAGGACGAACGGTTCCCAAACCTGGCCACGGAGTTCAGCAGACTATGAACGGATGACGACTGCAGCCCCCGACCTGATTTCGCCGGCCAGTCAGGGTCCCCTACCAGCCTCGGGGTCTCAGGGGGATCGGCTCCAGCTTCAGGGGCGAATCGGCGGCCTCCAGGGTCATCATCACCGTCTTGCTGACATACCCGGGGCAGGTGGTGAGCACCTCGTAGGCAGAGGGCCGGGGAGGAATCCGGGGGATCTTGAAGGCCCCATCCCGGTCCGTGCGGGTCTCCAGGCCAAGCTCGGGAACCGAGACGAGGGCATCGGCCACGGCCTTTCCCGTGATAGCGTCGGCGACCTTTCCCTTCACGACACCACCGGGGATCGCCGGGCTGGAGGTGGAAGAGACCGCCGGCGGAGCCACTGGCTTCGAGGGCCAGACGAGCTCCACCGGCAGACCGATCAGGCTGGCCGTGACGAGCAGGGCCGGGATGAGAACGAATCCGTGAAGTCGGTCAGGATTCACTCCATCTTGGCTCCACACTCGCCGCAGAACTTCTTGCCGGGACTCACCTCGGCGCTGCAGGACGGACAGGTCGCCGCCGTGGCCATCTTGGTCCCGCACTCGCCGCAGAACTTGGTGCCGGCGGGAACGGCGGCGTTGCACTGTCCGCAGGCCACCGTATCGACCTTGGGAGCCATGGAGCCGCCACACTCACCACAGAACTTCTTCCCCTGAGGGACGTGGGCGGCGCAGCCGGGACAGGTGACGACGACCTGCTGCGGCTGGCCTTGCTGTTGTTGCTGCCCACCCCCGAGGGAGCTGCCCATCATGTTGCCTACAGCGGCACCCACGCCGAGGCCGACACCGGCTTCCATGGCCGGGTTACCGCCCTTGGCGAACTCGCCCATGTTCTCGGCGGCCTGGAACTGCATGTACTGGTTCATGTCGCCGAGGGCGGCCATGCTGGACCGCTTGTCGATCATCTTCTGGACCTCTTCCGGCGGCGTGATGGCTCCGATGACGAAGTCCCGGATCTCGACTCCGTACTTGCCGAAGGCCTCCTCCACCTGGGCCTTGATGGCGCTCGAAATCTCGTTGTAGTAGCGAGGCAGGTCGAAGATGGTCTTCAGGTTCTCACCCAGGAAGTCATTGAGCTTCTGGACGATGATGTCCTTGAAGAAGTTCTGGAAGTCGAAGACCATGTACTGGCCCTGGGTTCCCACGAGCTCGCTCAGGAACAGCTGAGGCTCGGAGATCCGCATGCTGTACTTGCCGAAGGCTCGGAGGCGGACCATCTTCAACTCCGTGTCCCGGAAGGCGATTGGCTCCTTGGTACCCCACTTCAGATCCGTGATGGTCTGGAGGTTGATGTAGTAGACGTTGGCCTTGAACGGAGAATCGAATCCGTAGGGCAGAGACAGGAGCTTGGTCAGGATCGGTACGTTCTGAGTGCTCAGGGTGTGGCGGCCTGCCTTGAACAGGTCCAGAGCCTTGCCGTCCCGGTGGAACACGGCGGCCTGGTTCTCCTGGACGATGAGCTGGGCCCCCATCTTGATGTCCGTCGAGCCATCGGGCGGGAAGCGATAAGCCAGCTCCTTACCGCTCTCGTCGAAATGCTCGATGATTTCAATGAATACTCCCATTTCAGTCCTCCTCCGTCATCGCGCGCTTGCGCTGATCGAAAGTCTCTTCGAATCGATCTATCGACTCCAGCGCAGCCTCGATTGCCTGTGACATCCGGCTGTCGTCCGTCGCTGCATCCGGCAGCTTGGAGAGGCTCTCCTCGATGTTCACCGCCAGGTCTGTCAGGGCCAGGTCGGCTTCATGCAGCCGATCCAGCTCGTTGGGACCGATCTGCTGAGAGTCGAAGAACCCGCTGTAGCCCCGGTCGGCATGGCGGACCCGGGAGACGATTCGCTCCAGCCGATCCGACACGCTGTCGAACCGCTCGATGCCCATCAGTCCGCCGGACTGGAGACGGGCTCGCTTGGCCTGTCCCACGGCTTTCTTGGCCTTGTTCAAACGGTCCGCCAGATGGTCCCGGCAGGCTTGATCCGACTCCCGTCGGTTTTCTCGGGCCATGTAGCCCTTGAATCCCGGTATCTGGACCAGTATGGACTCCAGATACCCCCTCCGGCTGTCTTCGTCAGGCATCATTCTCTCTCCTCCCACTGTAGGCACCATAACACGTCAGATGAGCCCGTTCCCCTGGCCGGACCAGCGGGCCGCCAGCACCAGGGCCTGGAACAGGATGGCCCCCAGGGCCGCCCACAGAAGCTGTCTCAGTGTGATCTGACCCGTCACGGGTACCCCCGATGATGGCCCCTGTCCTCGCCGGGCTGGCTCCAGAAGAAGTACTCCAGGCTGCTGAGGAAGCCCTCCAGCAAACACCATGCTGCCTCGCCGATAAAAACGAGCCCCTGGACAAGTAGCTCGGCGATGGTGGTCGCCAATCCGTCCATGAGTCCCACCAGCATCTCGGACAGCGCGAAGCCACCCTCGGCCATGAGGTCGATCATGTTCTTGATCTCCCCTGGAACGGGCCACTACATTTGGGGCGAGACATCGGTTCCTTCCGAGTGTCGTCCATCAGCCAGGCAAAGGAGCGCGAGTGCATACCGAGACCCTTACATCGAATTTGCCATTCCCCATGCCGAGTGCCCTCGACGAGGCCACCCGGGCTGCCCTCGAGAGCCTCTGCCCACGACTCGATGACGCCGGCAGCACCGTCTACGGCGCCGCACTGGAACAGCTGGCGGTGGACTCCCTCAAGGGGCTGATCATGGACACGGTGGAGAAGGCCAACTCCGGTCATCCCGGTGGCCCCCTCTCGAGTATCGATTTCACCTTCGCCCTCTTCGCGGACTTCCTGAAGTGTAGCAGCGATGAGACCTGGCTGGACAGAGACCGGTTCGTGCTCTCCGGCGGACACATGTCCACCCTCCTTTACACATTCCTCCATCTGACCGGCAGGCTGTCGATGGAAGACCTGATGAACTTCCGCCAGCTCGACAGTCCCACGCAAGGCCACCCCGTCTATCGCCTCTGTCCGGGAGTGGAGACCTCCACGGGACCTCTGGGTCAGGGCTTCGGCAACGGCGTCGGAATGGCAATGGCCGAAAAGATACTCGCTTCATCCTTCGGGTCTGATTTGGTCGACCACCATACCTATGTGGTGGCCACCGACGGCGACATCCAGGAAGGCATCTGCCGGGAGGCCGCCGCCCTCGCCGGGCTGCTTCATCTCGGAAAGCTGATCGTCTTCTACGACTCCAACCGCATCCAGCTGGCCTCGGCCACCACGAAGACCATGTACGAGGATGTGGGGTCGGGATTCACGGCCATGGGCTGGGACGTGATCGATGTGCCTGACGGCCACGATCGACGGGCTCTTCGGGAGGCCATCGCCCGGGCCAAGGAGGTCAAGAGCCAGCCCACGCTGATCGTGGGTCACACCAAGATTGCCCACGGCACGGGCAAGGAAGGGACCACGGCGTCTCACGGAGCGCCCATGGGCAGCGAGGTTATCCAGGAGTTCAAGTCGAGCCGGGGTCACCCGTCGGATCAGCAGTTCTGGGTCCCCTCCTATGTCTATGACCTGTTCAAGCCCCGACTCGAGGCTGGCGACGCGGCGCAGCAGGAGTGGGGCGACCGGCTGGCGGCGTGGCGGTCCAAGGACCCGGCCCGTGCCCGGGACTGGGACCTCTGTTTCTCCGCCGAGGGCCGGACCGAGCTGCTGAAGCGGGTGGCCCAGTCGCTGAAGACCATCGACTTCTCGAGCAAGCCGAAGATCGCCACCCGGTCCGCATCGGCCAAGGTCATGGAAGCTCTTGCCGACGGGGTCCCCAATCTGGTGGGAGGATCGGCGGACCTGGCGAACTCGACCAAGACAGATAGCTTCGAGAACAAGATCGGTTACATCATCGACGGCCTGGAGGAGGGGACCTGGAAGGGGCGGGGCATCCACTTCGGCGTCCGGGAACATGCCATGGGTTCGACGGCCAACGGCATGGCGCTCCACGGAGGACTGCTTCCCTACACCGGGACGTTCCTGGTCTTCAGTGATTACATGAGACCCGCCATACGGCTGGCGGGGATCTCCCGGCTGCCCGTGACTTTCATCTTCACTCACGACAGCATCTTCCTGGGAGAGGACGGCGAGACACACCAGCCCGTGGAGCATCTCTGGGCGTTGCGGACCATGCCCCGGATCCGGGTCATCCGGCCTGCTGACGCCAACGAGTGTCTGCACGCCTGGCGGTTCATCTTCTCCCAGCCCGCCGACGCCGGGCCCGTCGTTCTCGTTCTTTCCCGGCAGGATTTGCCGGTGATCGCCGCCTGTGAGGACCGGCAGGGCGACTTCGATCGGGGAGCCTACGTCGTCTGGGGTGAGAAGGTCGAGAAGCCCGACATCCAGGTGATCGCCACGGGCTCCGAGGTCTCGCTGGCCATCGCGGCAGCCACGATCTTGATGGATAAGGAAGGCAAGACGGCCCGGGTCATCTCCATGCCTTGCGTGGAGCAGTTCCAAGCCCAGTCTGAAGCGGTCCGGAATGCCGTGCTGTTGCCGGAGGTGCCTCTCCGTATGTCCGTCGAGGCCGGTACGGCGACAGGCTGGAAGCAGTTCACCGGGGATCTGGGTACCGAGGTGTCTATCGAGGATTACGGTGAGTCGGCTCCCATGGAGGAACTGGCCGCCAAGCACGGTTTCCTGCCCGAGCCCTTGGCCAGACGAATGTCGGCTCTCATCACGGACTATCCGCGCCGGGCAGAACAGCTTGCGTCCCGTCTTCGGGGCTGAACCCTGAGGTGACACCCGTTCCGAGCCGTCAGGTCCAGCACTCCCTGAAAGGACGAGTCGTCCTCTGCTTGGCGGGTTTGCTTGTCCTGCTGATTGCATCCCTGCCGGAGATCGTGGGCCACACCGTCCACGGAGATCGGTTCCTCGGCGTCCCCAGCGGTCTCGATCTGCTCGATACGTTTCACTACGTGGAGCGGGCCAGGGAAGGAGCCCGAGGGACGCTGCTGGCAACGAACCTGCACTCAGCCGAACCTGACGTCATCCATCCCCAGCTGAACCTGCTGCCGTCCGTTGCCGGAGTCCTGATGGGGCTGGCTGGCATTCCTGCCCTGTATTATCCCTGGCTCGCCAAGTTGATCTTCGGATCTATTCTGCTGACGGTTCTGGCGATGCTCGCGGGGCGAGTGTTCACTCCCTCCGAGCACGGGCCGGGACTGGTGATGCTCTGGCTCGGTGCCGGTGCGTTCTGGGTTCTCGATGCCACCTCACTCCTGAGTGAGGGGCCGTCCATGCCCAGCTACATCGACAGGATGACGACCCTGCAGCCCGACAACGTCACGTTCTTCACCTTCTATTATCAGGGGCATCTGGCCCTGGCCCTGGCGCTCATTCTGGGCTGTCTCTGGCAGATCTTCCTCTCCTCGTCGCCCTCCCGGACGAGGGCTCCGGCCATGGGCTTCGTCCTGGGATTCATTCATCCCTACGATGTGATCCCCCTGGCCGTGGTGACGATGGGGCAGCTCCTCTGGATGGCGGCAAGACGGCAGGCCGGGATCGGGGAACGATTTCGCGTCGCCGTGCTCACCGGTGTGGCCGCCGGGTTGCCCCTGGTGTTCCATTATCTGTCCAGTTACCAGGGCTTCCGGAAGCTCCGAGTCGACGACCACTGGCTGGGGCCCGTGGACTACGTCTACTCCTTCGGTCTGCCGTTGCTCTTCACGCTCTACTTCATGATCAGCAACATAGGACCCGGTCGCGAAGAGCACGAGGCGGACTCGACGGGATTCTCCCTCTGGGTCGTCTGGGTTCTGATGGTGCCCTTCCTGCTCTTCTATCCCGGGTTCTACTTCCGAAGGAAGCTGGCGCTGGGTCTCTCGGTACCCCTGGCCATTCTGGGCGCCAAGGGAGCCGTGCGATTCTGCCGTTCCGTGACCGGCGACAGGCCCATGGCAGCCCGATGTCTTCTGGGCTTCTTCATTCTGTGTTCCTGCCTCACGCCTCTCGATGTGGTGGCCCGGGACACGACGCTGGTCCTCCAGGGGCACCATCCTCCAGTGATGACAGAGGAGCTGCGAGACCTGATCCGGTGGGTCAATTCCGAGCGGGATGAGGACAGGGGAACCGTGCTGGTCGTGCCCTCCCATCTGTCCCAGCTGTTCCCGGGGGTGACGGGGCGGCGAGTCTACTCGGGCTGGATCATCTTCGTGAAAGATCCCGACGGGAAGGCCCGGGAACTGAAGGTTTTCCTCGACGCCAGCACCACGACCCTGGAGCGGGAGAAGTTCCTGCGTCGACATCACGTGGATCTCCTGATCCTCTCGGCGACTGACATGGAACGAACGGGACTTCAAGCCGATCCGTCACTGACGCTGGCGGCTCGCTTCGGCAATCTGGCCGTCCTGGACGTGGCGCGCTGACTCAGAGTTTCGCACAGAGCTGCCCGGACCCTCGTCAAATGTAGCCGTCCTCGCCTTCAGGCCCCTCCCACAAGTACGCCCTGAGCCTGTCGAAAGGCCGTCCTTCGCCT
>JAJFLN010000636.1 GCA_021772705.1 Candidatus Cloacimonadota bacterium
CGCTGGTAGGCACACTGGCGTGCGGCGTTCCAGACACTGGCACGGACTTGACGAGAGGCTGCCGGGTCTGCCGGATCGATGCCTGGATCCAGAACAGCCTTCACAGCCAGCCATCCCCAGGGAACGTAGGCATGAGGGGCGTCGCGTGTGTCCGGAAACTCCTCCGAAATTCGTTTGTAGTCCAGCGCTGCCTCCGCAAGGTGGGCCAGGCGAGCCCGGCCGGTGGGCGTGGATCCCGGCGGAGGGGCTGTGGAATCGTCGCAGGTCAGAGCCCGCATCCCCTCCGGGCTGGGCTCTGCGGGCGCAGGAGTATCACCGAACTGCCAGTCCGCCTGCAACGTCAGAACCCGGGCCCTGCGAAACAGCGATCGCGCCAGGGTCCGGCCACGATGCAACGGGAGCCGGGCCTCCGACCGATCTCGCGCCTGCTCCAGGCTGGCCCGGGCCGCCGCGAGGTCGGGGGGATCTCGCCGAAGCGCCAGATCGGCCTCCACCCAGAGATCGAGGATCTCCTGCTCCCGTCCGATTTCACCGGCCAGACCGGCAGTGACACCCGGGTCGATGACTTCGGCGGGTATCAAATCGGCGGCTGCATCCTCCCGCATCTTGGCTCCTCGGACTCGATGATAGGAACGGTTTCCACGCTCGAGCGCCTCATCGGTGCCGATTCCAGCCAGCACGGGCGAAGCAGTCGACCGGAGCAGCCATAACAGCCAGGCGGTGGCGCTGGCCGGTCCGGACCCGTTCTGGTTTCGGGCCAGATCCTCTCGACGGTAGGAACTCCTTCCAGGAACTGCCAGGAGGAGTCTCTCCACAGCCTCCGCGGCGGGTGTTCCCGTCCGTGCCAGCTGTCGAAGCTCTCGCCCCAGGACCCGGGCCGCGGCACGGTTCTCGAGGTGGGCTGCGCTGTCGAGCTCGAGCTCCGCCAGGATTTCCTGCCTCACCGAGGCATCCGTCAACTCACGCTGCCGCCCGATCCGGGCAAAGCGCTTCACCGCCGCCGACGTGGGCCGCAGCTTCGTCGGAAGCCGGAACTGGATACGCTCCATGAAGCTCTGCACGGCTTCCTTGTAGGTTACCTTCACGAATACGTCTGTCAGATCCCGCCGGACGTCTCCCTCATCGTCCACCACGTCCTGGACGAACCACTCGTACTCCGCTCCGTTTCCGAGCATGCCGGATCCTGTGGCCGAACTCGGTGTCCGGTTGACGTCGTAATAGAAACGGGCGTGCCAGCCGGCCTGCTTCAGCCGGTTGGTCAACGAGGCGAACACCTGTTCGCTGAAGTAGAGGTGCTGTGTATCGTCCCGGATGTACTGGACCTGCTGCATCCCGGCTCGCATCTGGCCATAGAGCCCCATGACCAAGATGGCGACCACGGCGACGATAAAGCCGACCAGGAGTGTGATCATTCCACGCCGGTTTATGACGTATCGAAGTCTCAGTCGCGCCACCCGGTTTCGACCGCGCCCTGAAAATGTCAATGTGCCCCCGCTGCCATCATCTGTGCAAAAAGTCGGTTCACCCCGCCACGTCCCGGACTGGATGGTGACCTCAGTATCGCGCCCCAGCTTCCAAGCTTAACATGACACAGATTTGGAGCGGCGGCTCGCTGTGCTACGCTTCTCCAGCAATTCCCATGAGAGGGGAACCTCGATCGACACGGAGAGACAAAGACAGCTATTAGCTGATCTCGCCAGCGGAAGCGTGGAGGATCGCAAGGCGGGGGTGATCTGGCTAGCGGAAGCCGGGGGTCAAGAGATCCTCCCAGTCCTTCGGAAGATGTCCACCGATGCCGATGTCGGCGTCCGCAGCTTTGCCCACAACGCCATTGGAAAAGTCCGGCAGAGGGTCGGTTGCACTCAGCCAGGACCGGCGCAGGACCTGGCCGAGCTGCTGCGGTCCGACGACTCGGCGACGCGCATTCGAGGCGCCGTCGGATGCTACCGTTTCCCGACCCGGGAATTGCGGGAGCAGATCCTCGAGTTCGTACCCCTCGAAACCGACGTCCACGTTCGTGCTTCGCTGCTCCAGGCGTTGTCTGGCTGGGAGGATCCGCGGGCCAGAGTGGTTCTGATCGAGGGGCTTCGGCATCCCGACGGCAGGGTCCGAGCCAATGCCGTGGAAGTTCTGGGGCTCCTGGACGATCCTTCTCTCATGTCGTCTATCGAGCCCTTGCTCGAGGATCCGGATAACCGGTCACGGGCCAACGCGGCCCTGCTGGTGGCGCGCTTCGACGAGGAGAAGGCCAGGCCAGTACTCCGGAAGATGCTGGAGTCCAAGCAAGTGTGGATGACGGGCAGTGCGATTCATGCCCTGCGGCAGATAGGAGCCGGTTGGTGCGTCGAGTGGCTTCATGAGTTTCTGGACAGCTCACCCTCCACCAGAATGCATTCGAAAGCTCGAGCCGCTCTGCAGTCGCTGGAGCAGCCGTCAGTCGAAGCATCAGGTCGTGACGGCGACTCCGAAGAATGGCGCCAGAGGACATGGGCGATGGGTGAGGTGCTGGAGCGCGACTCCGTCGCCGGTACGGGCACGCCTTCGCGAGGACTGCGGACGAGCACCGCCTCGGCAGTTGTCTCACCGAGGGTGGGAGCAAGTCGACTTGAGAGACTGCTGCCCTACAGCTGGCTCGCATTGGCGGCAGGACTTTCCGTCTCAATCGTGGTCCTCCTCGGACGGCAGACGACGACCACACAGGCCATCTCCAACCGGCGCCCTGCCCACGCCAGGAGGTCTCTGCTGGAGCAGCCCGCCGGAGAACGGCTGGCGAAGATTGTGTCGCAAACCAGGGATGTGGTGAGACTCGAGGGACTCGGTGCCCGCTGGGAAGGCGAGGTAGCACAGGGCCAGCGCGCCGATGGGAAGCTTCTGCTGAAGTCGGCGGGTACGGAGCTACTGGTCGATTCGTCTGCTTTCGCCGAGACTCCGGTGCCAGGGGATTCCGTCTCCTTTTTCGGAACACTGGAAGGACGCCGAGACGAGCGTATTCTGGTGTCGGGCCCGGCACGATCGAGGAACTCGAAATGAAGCCCGGAGATGGCACGGCTGGACGAAGACGGGTCAGAGCATCAGCAATCTCGCTCGCGCTGATGTTCGTCGGTCTCATCAGCGGCTGTGGAGGGGGGGGCCGATTCTCGCAGGAGGTCCCAGAGTTCGCCGTGCTCGTGGCTGAGACCTCGGGGGACGCCGATTGCCGGCTCGGCTCCGGAGTGGAGTGGGCCCGATCCGAGGCCGAGCAGGTCATCCCTCGTGAAGGTGCCATCCGGACCGGCGCCGACGGAGACGTCTGGCTGGACCTGCCCTCCGGCGGCATCAGTCACGTGGCGAAGGAGTCGCTTCTGGAGGTTCTGGATCTGGACAGGAGTGATGCCGGGGTGGATTCGAGTGTCATCCTGAGACTGCTGCAGGGTGTCGGGTTCTTTCGGTGGAGTCCCGGGGGCGCCTCCCTGCAAGTCGAGACTCCTCACGTCCAGGCTGCCGTACTGGGAACGGAGTTCGTCCTGGAAGTGAAGGAGGGTTCCACCCGAATCATCGTGAGCAAGGGCCGGGTGGAGCTGCTGGGCCAGGACCGGTCGCTGGTCATCAATGAGGGACACCAATCCATCACCAGGATCGGGGAGCCGCCTGGCATGCCGGAACCGGTTCGTCTCATCGCCGCTCAGGGGCTCGCAGGAGAGCTGGAGAGGTTCGGAGATCGTGCCGGGAACCTGCGTAATCGCCGGACAATCGATCGTCGATAGGGTCACGTGAGCCTCTTCAATACGGGTACACAGAGCCTTTCGCGTCGCGCCATCTGGGCCACTGTCCTCTCCCTGGGGATCGCGCTGATCTTCGAGAGTGCCGGAAGTTTCCAGACCATCGATCTTCAGAGGCTCGATCTCTGGTTGCGAGACGTGCTCGTCGCCACCGTGACGTCCCGAGAAGAAGTTGAGCAGGGTCTGGTCGTGGTCGCTGTGGATGAGGCCAGCCTGCAGAAGGTGGGCCGTTGGCCCTGGAGCTGGAACGTTCACGCCCGAATTGTGGACGAGTTGATGCGGCTTGGAGCCAGAGCGGTGGCCTTCGACGTCGTGTTCCCGGCTTCTGGTGAAGGGGCGATGCCTCCGGGAAGAGAGCCATTCGTGGCTGCTCTCCGTCGATCGGGGAAGGTCCTGCTGGCAACAGCAGCAGGCGTGCCGGGATCTGGGAACAGGAACTCCGGGGTCGGTCTGGACCCCTACCTGGCGGAGGCAGCTGCGGGAGTCGGCGCCGTCGGGCTACCCGCGGATCTGGACGGTGCCGTTCGCACCATGTCCCCATGGCTATGGGTCAGAGCAGGGGTGGGAGGCTCGGAGGTGACACTGGCCAGCTTCGATCTGGCCGTTGCCGCATTTCATCTGGCGAGCCCGCTTCCTGACTCCGCCTCGCCCCATGTCGCCCTCACGGGACCGCTGGGAAAGCGAATACTGCCCCTTCGGGCCGACGGCCGAACCGCCTACATTCGCTGGCGCGGGGAGCCTCCAGCTTATCCATCGGTATCCTGCTCGGATCTTCTCGAGGGCCGGGTGCCGCGGGAGAGCGTGAAGCGGCGCACTGCCATTGTTGGATTCACGGCTCAGCTGATGCAAGACCGATTCCCCACGCCTCACACGGCCCTGACGGGCCAGCGCACCGCGGGTGTGGAGATCCACGCCCAGGCAATCGGGACGCTTCTGGCTGGCGACGGACTGCAAGATGCAGCGGCAACCTGGCAGTGCCTCCTGCGATATCTGGCGGCAGTCTTCGGAGGACTGATTCTGGTCATCGCCGGTCCCTTGAAGGGCTCTGTTCTGCTGCTGTTCGGAGTGACCTCCGTTTTCGGCGGTGCCGCCTGGGCCTATCACGCCGGGACCATCCTGGAGCTGGCCCGGCCAATGGTGCTGCCCGTGCTGGCATTCCTCGTCGTCCTGGGACGGGAGCATCGCGCCGAGCGACAGAGAGCGGAGTTCATCCGCGGGATGTTCTCCCACTATCTGAATCCGTCCGTCGTGGACTGGCTCGTCAACCATCCAGAAGGACTCAGGCTCGGCGGAGAGAGGCGCACACTCACGGTGCTCTTCAGCGACATCCGGGGATTCACGACTCTGTCGGAGGAGCTCACGGCAGAGAGTCTCGTCAAGCTCTTGAACGAGTACCTGGGAGCGATGACGACCGTTGTCTTTCGCCACCAGGGGACACTGGACAAGTACGTGGGGGACGCCCTCATGGCGGTTTATGGAGCTCCCGTCGATCAGCAGGATCATGCGGCGAGGGCCTGTCGAACAGCCCTGGAGATGACGAAGGCACTGAGGCTCTTCAATTTGGAACGAAGGAGACAGAAGTTGCCCGAGCTCGACATTGGCATCGGGGTCAATTCGGGTGAGATGGTCGTGGGCAACATGGGCTCTCCCCTCAGGTTCGATTACACCGTCCTGGGCGATGCAGTGAACCTTGCCGCGAGACTGGAAGGACAGACCAAGTCCTATGGTGTTCAGACGATCGTCGGTGAGGGGACCCGGCAGCTCCTGGATCAGGAGTTCCTGGTCAGGGAGCTCGATCTGATCCGCGTCAAGGGCAAGCGCGAGCCCGCCAGAGTCTACCAGCTCTTGGGCCTCAGGGAAGACCTGAGCAACGACGAGGTCAAAGCTCACGACATCTTCAGGGAGGGTCTGGAGTCGTACAGGAACAGCTGCTGGGACAAGGCCATTTCACAGTTCGAGAGAGTGTTGGCAGTCCTTCCCGACGACGGTCCCTCTCGGCTATTCATCGAGCGTTGCGACAGTTTCCGTCTAACACCGCCTCCAGCCAACTGGGGCGGTATTCATGTAGCCAGTTCAAAGTAGACGCATCCCGAGCCAGCTGCCCCAGCTGTGGTGCTGCTCCTGCACGGAATCGGGGGGACAGAAGGTGCATACTGGTGAAGGAGCAAGCGAGGGATTGTGATCGGGGAGATGGTTCGAGGGCAAGACAGGCTACTGAGCAGGGAAGCCCAGGCGTGGGATTCCGCTCGAATCTGCAACGGCGAACTGTATCTCGAGGGAAAGCCGTATCGTTCCTGGGCGCACGATCCCGTCGTCACCGAGTGGAACAACGCGAACCTCACGGGAGATCCTGAACGGTCCTGGCTCGATCTGCTCGGTGAGACCCTGGGAGACCGGCGACATGGTATCAGCCTGGGGGCCGGTACCGGTTGGCTGGAAGAGGAGATTCTGCGAAGGAAGCTGGCCGACCGAATCGTGTGCCTGGACCTGTTCCGGGGAAGCTCCGACGCTGTGGGGTTGGAGTTCCGGGTTGCAGACCTGAATGTGGTTCTGCTCCCTCCGGAGCTCTTCGACTTCGTGTTGGTCCATCACTCCCTGCATCATGTGGAGCGGGTGGAACACGTCATCCACCAGGCCGAGCAGTGTCTGCGACCGGGAGGTCTCCTGATCCTTCATGACTATGTGGGAGAGAATCGGGAGATGTGGACCTCCAGGAAACTCGCAAGACTGGAAGCGATCAGGAACGATCTCGACCTTCCCCGGGGACTGGGGGCTCCCCCCATGGAGATTCCCCCGGAGGTGACCTCCCGTCGATCCCCGTTCGAGCAGGTCAACTCCATGCGGATACTCCCGACTCTGGCGCAGCTCTTTCGCCCCATCCGTTTCCGGTCCTGGGGTGGGATACTCCATCCACTGCGACGGCACATATGGGATCAGGACTTCCGCCGCCGCCGGTGCTCGCTGCAGCAGCTGCTGGAATGGGATGAATTAGCAGTTCGGGAAGGACTGCTTCCGTGCTTCGCATTTGGTGTCTTCTCTCGATGCATCGACGAGACGCCGTTGCCGCAGCAGGGTGACTGGGCTGAGCTTCAGCGCGTTGTGAGCCTCACGGAGGAGGCCGAGAGAGAACCGGCAGCCTGGCGCCGTCGCTGGCGGGTTTGGGGTCGATTCCTTGTGTGGAAACTTGCCCGGAGCCTCCAGGTCTGATGGCGAGGCTCATCTGCTGCCGGCGGCTCGCATGGTCTTGCGAACTCGGAGGGCCTGAAGGGTCACCGCAGGCGACGACCCGTAGAGACGGGACAGACAGTCAGCGGCCTGGCGCTCCGGCATCACCAGGCAGAGCTTCGCGCGGATCAAAAGCCCGTGACGCCACACCATCGCTCGTACGCCCAACCGGTACTGTCGAGCCCCTAGTGCGGTGGTCCTAACGCTTCCTTCCTTATCCGTTCGTGCCGAGCTTGTCGAGGCACAGAGCGTCGTTTCGCGGACCGGCCCCTCTCCTGAGCTTGCCGAAGGGTCAGACGATATGGCCGCCCGCTCCATTCATCCC
>JAJFLN010000637.1 GCA_021772705.1 Candidatus Cloacimonadota bacterium
TCGATCAGGAGCACCTGCTGGACACGGTTAGGAGGCTGATTCGATGAGTTCGCCCGAGGTGCCCAGGAGAATCCGGGTCATGGTTGCAGACGACTCGGCCATGGTCCGGGAAGTTCTGCGAGAAATGATGTCCTACGACGACGAGGTTCACATCATCGGCGAGGCCCATGACGGTAAACAGGCCCTGGAGATGGCACTCAGCCTCGGACCGGACCTGTTGATCCTGGACCTGGCCATGCCCGTCATGGGAGGTCTGCAGGTAATTGAGAACCTCATGGCCGATCGACCGTTGCCGGTGCTGGTACTCTCCAGCTTCGCCAACCAGGGCTCCGTGTCAGCGATCAAGGCCCTGGCCGTCGGCGCCTTGGAGGTCATGGAGAAACCGCTAGGCATCACTGAAGACGAACCCATGCGAGAGTTCCGCGAACAGCTTCTCGACAAGGTCCATTCCCTCTCCCGTATCCGGGTCGTGGCCCGCCCCAGGATTCAGATCACTCCGGAGCAATTCGAGAACCTGAACGGCAGCCGAATGGACAGAGTCCTTGCAATCGGCTCTTCCGTCGGCGGCCCTGCGGCGCTGGGAAAGCTGCTCTCGGGGCTGCCGAAGAATGCCCCCATGGGCATTGCCCTCGTCCAGCACATCCCGGCAGGCTTTCTGCAAGGCTTCGTCGACTGGATAGGTTCCGAGACCGAACTGATTATCAAGATCGCCAAGGAAGGAGATACGGTCCAGCCTGGCCAGGTTCTTGTAGCACCGGAGCATGCCCACATGGAGCTTCGCAGCGACGTGGTGTTCCTGACCGATGGACCGCCGGTGAACTACTGCCGCCCCGCCGTGGATGTTCTCTTCAAATCCGTGGCAGTGAGTTACGGTCCCAAGGCGATAGGCGTGGTCCTGACGGGTATGGGAAATGATGGCGCCGAGGGTATCAGGGAGATCAAGTCCCACCACGGTGTCACCTTCGCGGAGAGTGAGGAGACTTGCGTCGTCTATGGGATGCCCCGGGCGGCGATCAACACGGGAAAGATCGACAGAGTGGTGGCACTGGACAACATGTCGACGGAGATACTGAAGCTACTGCGGCCCGATTGACGGGACGGAAACCGGGGAAGCGAATATGGCAGACACCAAACCGAAACTGCTGTTGGTCGATGACAGTGAGCTGGTCATGACCATGCTCAGCGATCATCTGGCCAGCGAAGGCTTCGAGATTCACATGGCCGAGGATGGCGCCATCGGGTATCAGAAGGCGAAGACCGTCCATCCGGACCTGATCATCACCGACGTGCAGATGCCGAACTTGTCGGGGCATGACCTGACACGAAAGCTCCGGGAAGACAAGGCTACTCAGAAACTGCCCATTATCATGATCACCACCCTCAGTACGATGGAGGATCGGATCAAGGGCATCGAGTGCGGGGCCGACGACTTCATCAACAAGCCCTTCAACAAGCAGATGCTGATGCTGAAGATCCGGAACCTGCTCAAGTCCTCCGCTCTCCACAAGCAAGTGGAGGCCAGCCTGGAAGAGATGAGGAAGATGCGGGAGAAGGAGAAATACACCATGGAGGTCCTGGGAGAGGAGATCCTCGAGATGGCCGCAAACATGTGTGCCTCCCTGGGTCAACTCGAGACCAACTTGACCTCCGGTGGAGCCGCCGAGCAGCAGGTCCGGATGGCGAAGTCGGCCGCCGGTTCGGCGGAGTCACTCAGCGTGAAGCTGAAGCAGGTCTTCAAGGCCGGCTGAGACCCCCACTTCGATGGACCTCCTGCAAGAGGATGCTCAGAAGCTGGCGAGGCAACTGGCTCGCCATGATCGTCTGTACCGTCAGGTCTACAACCTGAGGCGGGAGCTGGGTCCCAGGGCCGAGAGCCTGCTGGCCAGGAAGCGCCAGGAGTTGAACACCCTGGAGCAGGTCGAGACGGAGCTGAACCTCCTCGGCCGGGAGGGAGTGATCAACAAGTTCCTCCGATCCGCCAAGGAGATTCTCCACGGAGGAATGAGCCGGCGGGATGAACTGGAGGCCCGCAGGCTTCGCATCGTGGAGCGGCTCAATGCCTTCGGATTCGAACAGACGATCCTGACCAAGCGTTATCGAGAGCTGGTGGATCGGGAGGAGGCCCTCCTCCTGGAACTCTACGGTGATCAGAACACCATGACCTGGACGGCTCGCTGGGTCCTGGGGGCCGGTGCGGTCGTGGCCGCTGTGTGCCTGGGATTCGCTGCGTTCCAGCTCTTCTGGGGTTCCATAGCCCTCGCCGCAGCGGCAGGGGCGGTCCTGACCCATGACGCACAGCGTCACAGAGCGGACAGGATCTTCGGCACGGAGGAAGAGCTCTGGAGACGGATTCGCTCCCACCACGATACCTACCGGGAGCGGATCGTGTCGGAGCTCGACAGTGTCGGCGTGCTGCTGAAGGAGTTCCGGGAACCCGTGGCCGATGCCGTCGTCAAAGCCGAGACGACCAACACTGAGTTCTTCAAGGCAGCCACCTCATTCCTGATGGAGCTGGCCAGGCGAGACGGCAAGATCGTACCCGAGGAGCTCGAGGCCATCCAGTCCATTCTGGAGATGGAGTTCGGCCTGACCTACTCTGCTCTGGAAGAACTGCAGGACTTCGTCAAACAAGAGACCGATCGAACCCTCCCGGTTCCGATGAAGCAACTCATGGAGCACTTCAGGCATCCGGCCGAGTCCCGCCTGCTCCTACGCCTGCTCTTCAGGGTGGCCTTCTCGGACAGCCGCTTCTACGGTCGTGAGGAGACCCTGATCGAGTACGTCCGCCAGAATATCGGTGTGGACCAGGATCAACTGCTGGCGATCCGGAAGGAAGAGGAGATCCTCGCCCAAGCCCGGGGCATCGGCCTCCCCCCCATGGACCTGATTCACCCTGCCCGGGTCGAGCCCGTCCCCGCCGATGTCCTTCACCTGGACGATGAGACCGAAGTCGAGGGCCGGGACCCCGTCCGGAGACGGGTTCGCTAGCGGACCGTCTGAATAGCTCCTGTTCCGTTCGGCCCGAGCCTGTCGAGGGCCTATGGTGGCACCACGCCTGGCCCTCGACTGGATCGGGCCGAACGGGGGAAGGGCATGTGACCTTGTCAGACGGGCCGCTAGCGTCCTTCTTCAGGCAAGGGATGGGACTGGGGTGGAGTGTCGGTGAAGGGACCCTCTTCGTCCTCAGGGAGCAGCTGCTGGGTGTAGGCCAGTTCGACTTCGTCCAGCCGTTGTCTAACGGTCTGTCGCGTTATCGCTGACACCCCTGCCGCCAGCGGGACCGGCTCCTGGAGATCGAAGGTTCGGGACTCCAGATCCAGGACTTCACTTCGCAAGCCGTTTCTTAACTCCTCTGGAGTGGCCGGGTCGTCCAGCTTCGCCTGCAATTCGGCGATCGTCTCCTGAAGCCGGGCAAGCTGAGACTGCCGGCTCCTCTCCGCCACCGCCTCTGCGAATGCCGTGGCCACCGTCGAGTGGAGGCGCATGTAGGTCCCGTAGGAGACTCCCACTTCTCGCTCGAAGGCCGCCGGCAGGTTCGGATCGGCGGAGCCAGGCGTGGCCTGACCTTCCAGCCGTGCCATGAACTGCTGCATCGCCTGGTGACGAGACAGATAGAAGGTGAGCTGTTCATCTGTCACATCGACCAGCCTCGGCGAGCCTGCCAGAACTGTCGATGACGAGGTCCCTGCAACTGCCAGCACGAGGAAGGTGGCCAGGATAACCATCACTCGATTCGATGGCTGTCTCATTCCGCCTCCTTCTTGTCTTCAGGACCGACGATGACAATCTTCATTGCCTCCGGGTCGAGGTACTTCCTGGCGACTCGATTCACGTCGTTCACCGTCACGGCCTCCAGCATCAAGGGATAGCGTGCAATGTAGTCAAATCCGAGTTCGAACCTCTCGAGTTCGATGAGCATGTCCGCCACCTGGCTCGTTGTCTCGAAATTGAAGACGAAGTTTCCTGTCAGATAGGCCTTGGCGTTTGCCAGCTCTTCCTCGGTACAACCCTCGTCACGGAACTTCCGGATCTCCTGGAGCATTCCGCCGATGGCCTTTTCGCGATTCTCCGGGGATGTACCAATGTAAGCCGAGAACACTCCGGGCTCCTCAGTCGAGGACTCCGAGATGTTGGCGTAGACGGTGTAAGCCAGGCCCTGGTCGTCTCTGAGGGACTTCGAGATCCGGTCCGTGAAACCAGGACCGGTCCCGAGGATGTAGTCCATCACCAGCAAGGCATGATAGTCAGGATTCGCGCGGCGAACCCCCAGGTGCCCCAGATAGACATTGATCTGCTCCTTGTCCATCTTCACCCGGCGGGTTTCGGCCTCCGGGCTGCGGGTCAGCGCCGGGAGCTGGGGAAACCCAGCCTTGGCCGCCTTCCAGCCACCGAAGTACCGCCGCAGCTGGGGCAGCAACTCCGCGGTTTCAAAGTCACCCACGATGGCCAACACGGCGTTACCCGGTCGATGGTAGCGCTGGTGGAAGCTCTTCAGGTCCTCCTGCTTCAGAGCCGCTATCGACTCCGAGTAACCCTTCATCGGGGCGTGGAGCGGATGCCCGGCATAGACAATCTCACGGAACGCGTCATAGGCCACACGTGATGGATCATCGGCGTCGGCCCGGATCTCGCTCTGTATCCGGGACCTCTCCATCTCGAGGCGGCCGGGATCGAAAGTCGGATTGATGAGACAGTCGGCAGTGAGCTGGAGGCCCAGATCCAAATCCCTGGACAGCACCGTCGCGCGGGCTCCCAGGCTGTCGGTGACCAGCTTGCCGCCGACGGCCTCGATGGCCACGGCAATCTCGTCGGCGGTCCGGGTCGCGGTCCCCTCATCGAGCATCCTTCCGACGAACTGAGCCAGACCCTCCTTTCCTGCTGGCTCAAAGCGGCGGCCGGCACGAACATAGCAGTTGATGGCCACCACAGGAAGGGATCGGCTCTCCAGAAAGAGCACCGTCAAACCGTTGTCCATGATCTCACGCTGCACGTCGACCAGCATGTCGCCTCGAACCGCCGAGCCTGCCCCGGCCGCCTGCGCCTCTCCGGCAGATCGCCCCGGAGAATCGGGCCGATTCCGGTAGGCTCGACGGGGCACCGAGGGCCCCCGAGTTTCATCAGTTGATGCCGATTGATCGCCGGGCTTCTCGGGGAGGGAAAGGCCCAGGGACCGCTGGGACCGATCGAAGTACCGGGTCGCCACGTTCCGCAGATCCTTCGGCGTGATCGACCGGACCGTCGGCAGATACTCCTCCAGGAAGCGGTAGCTCGCCAGAGTATCGAAGTAACCGATCTTGGTGGCCAGTCCGGAGGAGGTCTCCTGATCGAAGATGAACTCCGAGGTGGCGATGTTACGGGCCCTCTGCAATTCGTCCCCTGTCACGTCTTCCCGGGACAGGGCCTCCAGCTCTTCGTCCAGCACCGCCTCCGCCCGGGCCGTATCATCGACGTTCTGCAGCTCGATCTGAACCTGGAACAGACCGGGCTGCTTTCGAGCGTCATTGTGGGTCTCGACCGAGGTTGCCAGTTTCTCGACTTCAACGAATCGCCTGTAGAGGCGCGAGCTCTTGCCAGAGGAGAGCACGTGTCCCGCCACATCGAGAATGACCGCATCACGGCTGTCGAATGGAGCGCCGCCGTAGAGCGCGAGCAGCCTGGGGACCTCGCCGCCGCCAAGGACCGTGATCCGCTTTTCCCCGGCCTGGACAGGCTCGGTCACCTCCACGGGCTCCGTGGCTGCTCCGGCCTTCAGTCCACCGAACAACTCCTGAACGCGGGCGACGGTCTCTTCGGAATTGAAGTCACCCACGATGACCAGCGTGGCGTTGGAGGGGTTGTAGTGCTGTCGATAGAAGTCGAAGATCCTCTGCCGGGGAACATTCTCGAGCTGTTCCTGATACCCGATGATGGGATGCCGATAGGGATGAACCGAAAAGGAGAGGGCCTGGACTTCGTCGTAGAGGGCATCCCAGGGTGAGTCCTTGAACAGCTTCAGTTCCTCGATGACCACCTTCCGCTCCGCCTCGACTTCCTTCTCTTCGAAGAGGCATTCGCCCATGCGGTTCGCTTCGATCTCCAGGGCCTCTTGCCACCGATCGGAAGCGAAGCTGAAGAAGTATGCCGTGTAATCCTCGGCAGTGAAGGCGTTGTTGCTGCCTCCATTCTTCATGGTGATCAGGTCGATCTCGCCCCGGGCGTAACGGTCGGTCCCCTTGAAGAGCATATGCTCCAGATAGTGGGCCAGCCCCTTCTCCCCCAACCTCTCGTGGGCCGATCCGACGCGGTACCAGATCATCACGGTGACAACCGGCACATCGTGGCGCTCCTTCATGAGGAGTCTCAGCCCATTGGAGAGTGTCCGTTCTTGAATGTTCAAGGTTTCCGCCGAGGGGGTCGAGGGGGCGGTTCGAGCCGGGAGGGCAAGAGCCGCCAGGAGCGCAGATACGAGTAGTGTCCCGATGGGAGCCCGCAAGTTGTTCCTCCCTGTCTGAAGGGGCCGATGAGACGGTCCAGTCGCCAGAATAGTCATGGCGAAATGAAGGAGTCAATCAGACCCCGAATCACGGGTGCATGTCCCGTAGGGGGTCCCCTCCTCCGTTCGCCCCACTATGGATGCCCGCATCCAGGACGACTGAATGGCCGAGTTTTCCCGATCCGTTCGTCCTGAGCCTGTCGAAGGATGAATGGAGCGGGCGGCCATATCG
>JAJFLN010000638.1 GCA_021772705.1 Candidatus Cloacimonadota bacterium
GAGTTCGGGTCCAGTCGTGTGTCCCCTGATCTCCGGTTGGGGCCGACTCTCTGCCAGCTACTCGACGTATCAAGTACGGTTTCTCCCAAAAGGACCTCCGTGAACTCTGCGAACTCTATGGGCGACCTGTAACTTCCCGAGCATCGCAGCAGAAGCCCCCCCCCTGGGTGACTGCACCCCTTGTATAGGCCTCACTTGATCCTCTTACATGTCATTCTCGGGTCCTAGGACTCCGGGAAACTGGAGAGAATTCGATACAATCACTGGAGAGTTCCAGCGACCTGGAACCTCCCTTCACGACCCCAACGATCCCCATGCCCACGGAACTCGCCAAGGCCTATAGCCCACAAGAGATCGAACAGAACGTGTACCAGTCCTGGATGGACGCCGGCGCCTTCTCGGCGCCAGTCGATGCCGGCAAGACTCCCTACACCATCGTCATTCCTCCTCCGAACATCACCGGCCGCCTGCACATGGGCCACGCCCTGAACAACACGCTGCAGGACATCTTGATTCGCTGGAAGCGGATGGCCGGTGAGAACGCTCTCTGGCTGCCCGGTACGGACCACGCTGGAATCGCCACCCAGAACGTGGTGGAGAAGGAGCTGGCCAAGGAGGGGACGAACCGCCATGACCTGGGACGTCAGGCCTTCGAGAAGCGAGTCTGGGATTGGAAAGAGGAGTACGGCAACGCCATCATCGACCAGCTGAAGCGGCTCGGCGCGAGCTGCGATTGGTCCCGGCAACGGTTCACCCTCGATCCCGGTCTCTCCCGTGCTGTGAAGCAGGTCTTCGTTTCCCTCTACCAGAAGGGTCTCATCTACCGGGGAAACTACATCGTCAACTGGTGTCCCCGCTGTCAGACCGCCCTGTCAGACATCGAGGTGGAGTACGAGGATACAGCGGGCAAACTCTGGTACGTCCGGTACCCCGCAAAGGACGGATCAGACCAGGGGATCGTGGTGGCCACCACCCGGCCCGAGACGATGCTCGGTGACGTTGCAGTGGCCGTGAACCCCGACGACGAGCGGTACTCGGCCCTGGTGGGCTCCACAGTCATCTTGCCCGTCATGGATCGGGAGATCCCGGTCATCGCCGACAGCTTCGTGGATCGAGACTTCGGTACCGGCGCCGTGAAGATCACCCCGGCCCACGATCCCAACGACTTCGAGGCTGGAAGGCGCAACGGCCTCACGCCGCTGAACGTGATGAACACCGACGCCACGATCAACGAAAACGGCGCCCCCTTCACAGGGCAGTCACGGGAGGAGTGCCGGACCCATCTGGTCGAGAAGCTTCAGCAGATGGGCCTCATTGACAAGGTGGAGGATCACTCCCATTCCGTGGGCCACTGCTCCCGATGTCACACCGTGGTGGAGCCCTATCTATCCCGGCAGTGGTTCGTGAAAATGAAGGATCTGGCGGCACCTGGAATCGACGCTGTCCGGGACGGCCGGGTGGAGTTCATCCCCAGACGATGGGAGAAGATCTACTACGACTGGATGGAGAACATCCGGGACTGGTGCATCTCCCGGCAGCTCTGGTGGGGACACCGTATCCCGGCGGCGACCTGCGGCTCCTGCCAGGAGATCGCCGTGGCCCTGGATCTGCCGGAGAAGTGTCCCGCATGCCAGGGAGAGCTGGTCCCGGAGGAGGACGTGCTCGACACCTGGTTCTCTTCGGCCCTGTGGCCGTTCTCCACCCTGGGATGGCCCGACGAGACAGAAGATCTGAAGCACTTCTACCCCACCTCGACCCTGGTGACTGACCGGGGCATCATCTTCTTCTGGGTCGCCAGGATGATCATGGGCGGCCTGGAGTTCATGGGCAAGGAACCCTTCAAACACGTCTACATCCACGGCACCATCCTGGACAAGGATGGCCGGAAGATGTCCAAGAGCCTGGGCAACGGCATCGACCCCCTGGAAGTGATCGACGAGTTCGGCGCCGATGCCATGCGCTTCAGCCTGATGATGCTCTCCGCCGGCGGTCAGGACATCAAGCTGTCCCGGGACAAGTTCGAAATGGGGCGCAACTTCGCCAACAAGCTCTGGAACGCCACCCGGTTCCTGCTGATGTACCTCCCTGCAGAGGAGCTGGACCCGGAGCCATCGACGGAAGCATTCGAGGACCGTTGGATCGTGAGCCGCTATCAGGCCACGGTGGAGAAGATCACCGCCGCCCTGGAGAGCTTTGACTTTCACGGAGCTGTCACGGGCCTCTACGAGTTCTCCTGGAACGAGTTCTGTGACTGGTACGTGGAGTTCATCAAGCCCCGGATACGGGAGGACGCGGAGCCGACGAGCCGACGGGCGGCGCTCTCGACGGCGCGCCACGTCCTGAGCGGCATCCTGGAGATGCTCCACCCGGTCATGCCCTTTGTGACGGAGGAACTCTGGCAGGCAATTCCGGGCCACAGGGGCCAGCTCGTGACGGCCGCCTGGCCCGAATGCCCCAAGAGTCTGCGGAACCAGGAATGCGAAGAACAGATGGCCCTCCTCCAGAAGCTGACCCGCTCCATCCGGACAATTCGCTCCGAGATGAACGTCAAGCCCGCACAGCAGGTCACGGTCCGGATTCGCACAGAGCAGCCCGCCGTGACGGAGGTTCTGGACCGCTACGGCAACTTGCTCCAGGCCATGGCCAGAGTGTCCGATCTGGAGCACGCATCGGAGATGTCCGCCCCTCCTCAGTCGGCCTCGGAGGTACACGCCGAAGCGGTTGTCTATGTGCCCCTGGCGGGACTGATAGATGTGGGCAAGGAACGGGAACGACTGCAACGTGATCTGGCGAAACAGAGAAAGGACCTGAGCTCCATCGAGAAGAAGCTCGGCAACGCCAGGTTCCTGCAGAACGCCCCGGCGGACATCGTGGCCAAGGAGCGAGCCAAGCTGGAGAAACTGTCAGCCATCTGCTCCCGGCTGGAACGTCTGGCCACCAGCCTCGACGGCTGACCCGGAGGGTTCTTCCTGTGTCATTCGCCCGGATCCTCATCGTCGATGACGAGGAGGCCATGTGCCTGACAATGACCCAGATCCTGAAGACAACTCCAGGATACGAGTCCGTGGCCGTCCAGACCGGCGAGGACGCCCTGAAGCAACTCCAGCATCAGCACTTCGATCTGGTGGTCACGGACCTGAGGTTGCCGGGAATAGACGGCGGCGAGTTGATCGATGCAGCCCGGAACGTGAACCCCAACCTGCCGGTCATTGTCGTCACGAGCCACGGGACCATCGACAGCGCCGTGGAGCTCATTCGTAAGGGAGCCTTTCACTACATCACGAAGCCGATCAAGGCCACGGACTTCCTGTTCCAGGTCGACCGGGCCCTGGAGACTCTCGGCCTTCGCCGGGAGTTGCAGCTCCTCAAGTCCCGGTTCAGCCGGGTCGACGGTATCCGGCAGATCATTGGAAACAGCCAGGCCATCCACAAGGTCCTGGAGATCCTGCCCGCCATCGCTCGCAACGATGCCTCGGCGGTGATCTATGGCGAGAGCGGCACAGGCAAGGAGCTGGTGGCCAAGGCCATCCACGCCCTCTCGAGTCGCCGTGAGGGGCCCTTCGTCACTCTGAACTGTGGGGCACTGCCCGAGACTCTGCTGGAGAACGAACTCTTCGGGCACGTGAAGGGAGCCTATTCCGATGCTGTCACGGACCGGCACGGACTGGCTCACGAGGCGGATCAGGGTTCACTGTTCCTGGACGAGATCGGGGAGATCGGGCTGCCCATCCAGGTCAAGCTCCTCCGCTTCCTGCAGGAGCACGAGTACAGGCCTCTCGGATCGACCCGGACCTACAAGAGCAACGTGCGGATCATCTCAGCCACGAACCGGGACCTGAAGCAGGCGATCAAGGAGGGCTCGTTCCGGGACGACCTCTACTACCGGCTCAACATCATCCCCATCCATCTGCCGTCCCTGCGTGACCGCCGGGAGGACATTCCCATCCTGGCCAACCACTTCCTCCACAAGTATGCTTCCGAGTACGACAAGAAGTACGAAGGTTTCACTCCTGAGGCCTTTCAGAAAATGATGAACTACAGTTGGCCCGGGAACATCCGGGAACTGGAGAACAAGATCCAGCAGATCCTGGTCATCTCGCCTCCCGGTCCCATCCGGCCCGACCAGATCTCCTTCGACGAATTCCAGGACAGGGCAGAGGAACGGGATCGGACCGGGGGGGACATGTTCTCCTTCGATGAGGCCGCCCTCTCACTGCCCTTTGGCCAGGCCAAGGCTTCGCTGATCGAGGCCTTCGAGAAGCAGTATCTGACGGCGGCGCTGGCAGCCAACGGAGGCAACGTGAGCGCTGCGGCGAGGAAGGCCGGGAAGGACCGGAGGGCGTTCCTGGAGCTGATGAAGAAGCGGGTCATCGACCCCAAGCCATTCAGGAAGTCCCGGATTCGGGACTCCAGCGGAAATCCGGCCGAAGAGGATCGGGAATGACCGGGCCGATGAGGCTGACCATTCTGTCCCGCCGCTCCACGCTCTACACGACCCGGCGCCTCATCCGGACAGCCAGGCTGCTGGGGAACGTGGTGACCCGCATGGACCCCATGAGGTGCATGCTGCACATCAGCCGCAACAACCACTCGATCTCATACAATGATCGGGAAGTGAGGCTGCCCGACGCTGTCCTGCCTAGGATTGGCGCCATGAGTTCGGCCTACGGCCTCGCCGTGCTGCAACAGTTCGAAGCCCGAGGTGTTGTCGCGGTCAACAGCTCCCAGGCCATCTCCCGGGCGCGAGACAAGCTCCGGAGCCTCCAGTTCCTGGATCAACGATCCGTTCCGATCGCCAGGACCGTTATGACACGAGATCCATCTCGTCTCGAGGAGTCCATCGACATGGTTGGGGGCCCGCCGGTGGTGCTGAAACTGCTGCAAGGCTCCCAGGGGATCGGTGTCATACTGGCGGACTCCTACCAGACAGCCAAGTCGACCCTGGGCGCGCTCTGGCATCTGGGGCAGAACATCCTCATCCAGCAGTTCATCGAGGAGTCCAAGGGCCAGGACATTCGCGCCTTGGTAGTAGGTAACCGAGTGGTGGCGGCCATGCGCAGGACCGCCCGTGCCGGCGATTTCCGGAGCAATATCCACCGTGGAGGAATAGGCGAAGCGATCGAGCTGGATGCAACTCAAGAGAAGGTGGCCTTGAAGGCTGCTTCCGTCATGGGTCTGCAGCTCGCTGGAGTGGACCTCCTGGAAGCTGAACAGGGCTCCATCGTGACGGAGGTCAACTCGTCTCCGGGCTTCGAGGGGCTGGAGCTGACCACGGGCTACGACATCGCCCGGGAGATCATCGATCTTGCCACTGGCCTGGTGGAGAAGGCCCGGGTCCGCAAACCACAGAGAGTGACAGCCCCTTGAGAGAGGAATTTACGGTAAGATCGTTGTAAACACCCGAAACCCCGCCCTACGGAGGTATCCGACAACGGCCGGCGACAGAGATGCAAGGTGGGGCAAGTAGACAACAACCACGTGACCTGCGCACGGCCAACGAGCACCATGAACAACAATCAAGTCCCCCTGCTGCTTCGCTTCCTCTGGTTCGTCTTCGTCGGCTTCTGGCTCGGAGGCATCGTCATCACCATCGCCTGGTTCGCCTGCATTACCGTGGTCGGCCTGCCACTGGGCCTCTGGCTCTTCAACCGGCTGCCCCTGGTCATGACACTCAAGGAGTCCGAGATTCAGACCAAAGTCGTCGTTCGGGACGGGCAGTTCCTGATTCACAAGCGCCGTCCCGATCAGCTGCCCCTGGTGATTCGATTCCTCTACTTCGTCCTCATCGGTTGGTGGCTGGCCGCCATCTGGCTCAGCATCGCCTACGGCTTCACCCTCTCCATCATCGGGATGCCGATCGCGTTCTGGATGTACAACCGGGTCCCCCTGGTGATCTGGCTGACTGAACCCTGACCAAACCGTCAGTCAGACCAGACAAGGCCAGGACTGTCAGACCATGTTACTCTGGAAGCGTGTGACGCCGATGATTGGATGAGAGGGACTCGAACTGGATCGGCACCATCACGTTCCCACCCTGATTGCCATGGCAGAATTCGAAGACAAAGGCGAAGGCGAAGAGTCCGAGGTCCACGCCAAGGTCTCCTGTGAGAACGACTGCGAAGCTGGGTTCGACGTCTACCTCACTGCGGAGAGCATGATCTTGGTCTGCAAGATGTGCCAGACGGAATACGAGATCTCCGGGCGCAGTGGTCCTCCCGGGACCCCGCACGGCGTCCAGTGAGCGGTTCAGCATCAGCAGAGGCCCGTCATCGCGGCGGCCTGCTTCGTCCTGACTTCGGGCCGACGGCAATGAGACCACGGCTGCCGGCGTCGTTGACGGCCACGACCAGTAGACCCCAGCTGGCTCTACTCGGCCTGGTCTTCGGCCTGAGTCTCTGGCCACAGCCGGCCCAGGCCTTCACTCCCAGGTGGGAGGAGGGGCTCACCTGGACGGTCTCCACGATCTACAGAGAGTCCCCCCAGGGCAGGTCGCGAAAGAAGGAAATCCCCCACGATCAGGGCTGGTCGGACCCGACGAACTGGGTCTTCCTCGTCTCCAGGGTCCAGCAGATCGAGGGGATCACGTACTATCTGGTTCGGATCAAGGATCGGGAGCACGCCAGCTCCGCCCTGGCGTCCTTGATCTTCGCCTCCGGCCCCCCGGGCGATGGGGATTCGCCTCTTTCGCTTCTCCGGGGCAAGTTTCTCCGGGCCGTCCGGAGCGAGAAGCACATGTCGGAGGCGACCTGGAACGAACCGGGTGACAACCCTCGACCCGTACCAGCAGAACAGAGCATCATTCCCTATGACTTTCCGTCCTTTCCCCTCGTGGATCCGGGAACGGACAAGCCTCGGAGCCGACTCTTCGAGATCACCCAGGAGCTGCCACCCCTGAAGTTCGCCAAGGACATCCTGCAGCGTGAGCAGACCGGTCTGGAGCCCAACCGTTATGCCGGTAAGGATATCCAGGAGCGATCCGGGTTCAAGGGCATGGATCCGAAACAGATGATCTTTGTCGAGCTGTCCCGGAAGATGGATGGTTATGCCTCCAGGCAGATCTGGGCCCCGGAGCTGCCCTGGCCGCTCTATTCGGACAACGGTAACAGCCGGTCAGTCCTGATATTCCACTCTCTGGAGGCCCGATCCACCCGATCTACGCCGAAGACCACCGGGTCCACGGGAGCAGGCGACGGCCCCGCTCCTCAGGGGAGCGAGACCGTGCGCGACGAGGACGCCGAGACCAGATAGCCCCTGCCGCTGGTAAGGGCGAAGTCCGTTGGTGTCTGGCTACTGTCCAGGAACAGCCGCCAGGGCCCGCTGGAGAGCTGGCTGCTCTCCCGGGTCACGACAATGCCTCCCGAGGCCGTTGACAGCTGCTGAGCCGTCAGGCTGCCTGTTCCACCGTCCAGAGTACCAACCAGATTGATCCCACTCTGCAAGGCAACCTGCCGCGACGAATCGGGCCAGGCCGTACCGGACACGGTCACGGTACCAGCCGCCGAGGCGAAGACCAGGTATCCCTGGCCGCCCACGATGGGAAAATCAGGCGTTTGCAGCGCCGAGTCGAAGACCTGGAAGCGGCTGCCTAGAGAAGAAGAAGGCCGTACCCGGGCGGCGAAGGGCGAACCGATCATGGACGCCAACTGGGCGGCCGTGAACGGAGTTCCAGATCCGTCGGAGGGATCGATGGGCACCGAGATCAGATTCAGGCCGGCCTGCAGACTGATTGCCGCCGTGGTCGAGGTCGAAGTTCCCGCTGCGATGGTGACCGTATCGGTGTCCGAGAGGCCGTCTGAATTGCTCACCGTCAGGGTGAACACGTAGTTTCCCGCCACTATGGGGGTGAAGCTCGCAGTGGTCGTGGCGGCGCCGGACAGGGAAACCACGCCAGGACCGGACGTGGAGACCCAGCTGTAGGTGAGTGTGGTAAATTGCGGGTCCCGGCTGCCGCTTCCATCGAGATCGACCGACGCGGCCAGCGCCACGTTTCGGTCCGCCCCGGCGTCAGCCACAGGGGGGAACTGGGAACGAAGGACCACCAAGTTCTCCGTTACCGTCCCGATCCGGTTCGATGCATCCCGGACGGTAAGCTTGATTCCGTAGGTACCGGGATGGGCCGGGGTGAAGGTGAGAGTCGACTGGTCAGTGGTAGCCAACTCGAGAGTGAATGGACCAGTCACCTGCTCCCAAGCGAAGGTGAGACTCTCGCCGTCCGGGTCCGACGACCCGGCTCCCGAGAGGGTTAGAGGCAGGTCCTCCGTGGTGGTTCCTCCCCCGCTGATGCTCGCCGTGGGAGGGATGGAGTCTCGAGTAATACTCACGTCTGCCGTATCCGAGAGCTGGCCATCACTGACTGTCAGCCGAAACTGATAGATGCCGAGAGAACCGGGGGTGAAGGCCACGTCCCGGGTCGTGGCGCTGGCCGTCACGAGACCCGAAGCTGGACCGCTGATCTGCTGCCATTGATAGGTGAGGGTATCCCCGTCAGGATCCGAGGAACCTTCCCCGCTGAGAGTCACGGAGGCTGTTCCCGTGACGGTCCGGTTCAATCCCACCGATGCCGTCGGCTGGCGGTTCGGTGTGACGGTCGTGACGATGACCTCCGAAGAAACGGCGCTTCCGCCGGCGCCGTCGTTGACCGTCAGGGTGAAGCCGAACTGTCCATCGACGCCAGGAGTGAACCGGACCTGTATCGTCGAAGCGCCGACAAGAGAGACAGTGGCGCCTTGAGTCTGGGCCCAGCTGAAAGTGAGGCTGTTACCGTCTGGGTCGCCGGCAGTCCCGGTCAGAACCACCTCCTGTCCCGTGGTGGCCGTGAACGACGCCGGCACGCTGACCGTCGGTGGGCCGTTGACCACGATCTGGACCGTCGCCGATGCAGTCCCGCCCCGCTGATCATCGACGAGCACCTGAAAGACGAGTATCCCGTTCGTGGATGCCGTGAAGCTCGGCGACACCGTGGCGTTGTTGTTCAACGTGACTATGGGACCCGATATCTGGGTCCAGCTGTAGGTCAGGGCGTCTCCGTCCGGGTCCGATGAGCCGGCTGCGCTGAGGGTCACCGAGACGCCCTGCTGGACAGTCTTACTCGCGCCAGCAGATGCAGCTGGAGCCACGTTGTCGGCCCCGGGAGGTTGAGCGCCGCTCACGTTGAATCCTCCGGCGATGACAGCCCGGTCGCTGCCCTCCGTGAAGGTGATGGAGTGGCCGTCATTGCTGGTCGCCGTTGAGACGGTCAGGGGGAACCGGCGGAACGTGGTTCCACTGGTGAAGGAGCCCGAGATGGCCGTCCCGAGAGTGACACCGCTGCCGGTAACGCCGATCTGAGTACTCGAGGTGATTCCGCCGGAGTGGACCACAAGCAGCTCCTTGCCCGTCGTGCCCGCCACGAAGCTGACCCGTGAACCGAACTGGAAACTGGAGGCCCCGGGTTCAGTGATTCCCACAACGCTTCCGAGGGTGAACTTGGAAGATCCGGACGTGACGGATAGATCCCCCACATTGTTGGCAGCGCCGTTGCTCACGGTGAAGCTGCCGCTGGGCAGGCGGGTGATGAAGCTGCTGTTGAAGACTCCCACGTTGGACGCATCGTAGTATCCGCCGATGTTCCCCTGTTGCATAGGGCCGTCCAAGGGCTCGATGCCGATGGAGTAGACGCCAGCAGGCAGACCTTGAATCTCGAATGTTCCCTGATTATCCCGGGAGATGTCCCCGGAGGCGAGGGTGCCGCTGCTGTCGACGGCGAAGACGGCGGCTCCCAGGACACCGCTGCCCCCGATCCGGACCCGCCCCATGAGACTGCCCAGCGCCGTCGTACCCGGGTAGGTCGACCGGATAGCGGCGATGTCATCGGCGCCGAGAGTCCGGCCCTCCGTGTCCCCGGAGGGTGAGGACTGGAACATGGTTGCCGCCAGATCATTGGTGTGGTCGAGCCCCAGAAGGTGTCCGATCTCGTGGGCCAGAACAGACTGGAGGTCGAACCGCTGGGAATCGGGGGTGGACGTGAAGAACGGTTGACCCGTGTTAAACACGATGTCTGCGTCGGACATCTGACCGTTGCTGGGATTGAAGTTGGTGAAGGTCACGGCCAGGGCGCCACCGACGTTGGTCTGGGGATCGGCGAACAGGACCGTGTTGATTTTGTCGTCCCGATTCCTCACCGTATCGCTGGCGAGCCCGTTGCCCACCTTGGTGATGGTGAGTCCCGTGTTGCTCACGTTGCTCCAGACAGCAAAACCGTTCTCCGTTGCGGCGAGCACGTCCTGATCGGAACCTGTGATGTTGGAAAGATGGGTGACGTTGACTCTCCAGCCGACGTTTCCGCCGGACCACTTCAGCGGGATGATCGTCGGGTCCGTGACCGTGGAAGGAGTCCAGGCGCCGGCTGGGCCGGCGGCCAAGACCAGGAGAAATGTGAATGTCAGAAGAGCGAGAGGCCGCAACGAGTTCATGGGGTTCACTCCTTACCAATCTTGGAAGTTATCCCCTGAATGCTCTCGAGAAACCTGGGCAGCGTGATCCGCTTCCCCCGGGCCCCTGGAGTAAAGGTCGACTTGCCGCGCTCCGCCAGGGAGGCTCCCGACGTGTCTCCCAGAACGGTCTCCTCTCCGGTCTGGGCGTCCCGGTGCACCTCGTAGCGTCCCTGGGTCCAGCCGAGGCAGGTATACGATCCGTCTTCTCCCCTGGTCAGAAACAGGACATAATCGTCGCCGTTCCGGAAGGACGGGCTGCCAGCGACCTGCATGCCCTGATTCCCGACGATGCCTCCCAGGGTGACGACATCGACGGTCTCGCTCGCGTCGCCCTGCAGGGTCTGCTTCACCTGAAAGGTATAAGTCGTCAGGATGGTGGTCTTCTTCTCGTCCCAGCCGGAGGACTTTTCCGTGCAGGTGCCGAGTACGATTCGGTCCGCGGTCTTGCAGAGTCGATCGAAGTCGATCTTCTCCAGAATCGTCGCCTGCGTCGCGGCGCACATAAGAGCGGCCAGGGCCATCAACAGACCGAGGTTTCGGCAGATGCCGGAGCGTGTCAGGTTTCGATGGAAGGTCATGGCTGGGTCTCCTCCGCCAGGGTTCAGTTTGCGATTGTTCAGGCCGAGACTCTAGCAAGAAGATGGCCCAAACAGGAGGATTCGGTTGAGACACGGCGGATTATCACGCAGAGGGGGCGGCAGGTGCGATGACACGGGATCTTACACAGAGGCCGCAGAGGCCGCAGAGGCCGCAGAGGCCGCAGAGGCCGTAGACACACAGCGCGGGCTTCGCCCGCAACCCAAAGACGAAGGAGAGATGGGGAGGGGTTGGAGAGGTGGGGATGCAGGTGGGATCTCCCGAGAAATTCGCGCGCGCCGCGAGGATTTTCGGAAGTAGTAGATCAGAGGTCTTTGGGTGAAAAAAAATCTCCGTGCTCTCTGTGGCCTCCGTGAACTCTGTGTAAACCCCCAGGCTTGTGTCTATCCCCAGGTTATCGCAGCGGAAGCACAGCCTGGGAATGGATGCTCCCGTTGAGATGCCTCGCCAGGTTTCGAGATCTCCCGCGAGAGTATCGGGGGGAATGAAAACAGCGCGGAGCCTGTGAAGGTGACCCGCGCTGTGGTGACGGTGTGAGTTCTACTCGCCGTAGAAGTCGAGGAGCTTGCTGGAACGGCTGGGATGGCGAAGCTGGGCCAAAGCCTTGGCTTCGATCTGTCGAATCCTCTCCCTGGAGAGGTTGAATCGCATTCCGATCTCTTCCAGGGTCGATTCCTTGCCGTTGATCAGGCCGAACCGGTACTTGATGACCATCTGCTCCTTGAACTTGAGGGTCTTCAGTACTTCCTCGAGCTGCTCCTTGAGGAGCTTGTGCTTGATGATCTCCTCTGGCTTCGGCACTCGGCGATTCTCGACGAAGTACTCGAGCTGATTGGTGCCGTCCTCATTCAGAGGCTTGTACTCCAGGGAGATGGTGTCCTTGTTGAGGCCCATCACGTACTGGATCTTGGGCTTCGGCATCTCCATCGCTTCCGAGAGCTCGGCGAAGCTGGGCCGTTGGCCCGTGTTGGCGGCCAGGTTTCGGCTGACCCGCTTGATCTTGGCGATGGTCTCGACGACGTGAACCGGCAACCGGATGTTGCGGGCCTGGTTGGCGATGGCCCGGATGATGGACTGCTTGATCCACCAGGATGCGTAGGTCGTGAAGCGGAACCCCTTGTAGGGATCGTACTTCTCGATGGCCCGGATGAGGCCCTTGTTACCCTCTTGAACCAGATCCAGAAGGGGGATACCCCGCTTCACATACTTCTTGGCGATGCTGATGACGAGGCGGAGGTTGCGCCGGATCAGTTCATCGAATGCGGCCTTGTCGTTGTTCAGAACCCTCTTGGCCAGGGCCAGCTCCTCCTCGCGGTTGAGCAGGTCGTGGCGGCTCACCTCTTTGAGATAGGAGGTGGTGATATCGGGATCGATGGATCGGGAGAATGCGGCGTTCCGGCTGTAGTCCCCGGCAGCGGCCGGAGAGGTCTTCTTCTTGAGTTGGTTGAAGAAACCAACCCGATCTTCCGGCGGCAGATCCTTCCCGAGAGACTCCTCGGCCTTTCGGACGACCTTCCTCGACACCTTTCGGCGCCGCTCTTGCTTGTCAGGCTGGGCTGGCTTCGGTGCTTTGCGAGTCATCAGTAAACGATCGTGCTCCTTGATCCGGCCTCCCCGTCAGCAGCGACTTCTGCCGCCTTCCGGGTCGAACAACTCCGTCCGATTCACCTGGGGTCTTCTCGATCTGCAGCGGCTTGTCGCCCCCGTTGAGCACCTGTTGCTCGCCGATTCAGAACGTCCCGTGGCCACCCCTTCCTCGACCTGCCGGGAACCTACCAATTGTTAATACGAGTCAAGACCCGGTAAAAGATCCGTTTATTTTTGTTGACATTTCCGTGCAGTAATTCCTACATTTCGTACTCACAGTGAGGCATTTCGCCGTAGTCAGCGTGCTCGCCTTCATGGCCACCTTCCTGGTCGGATTCAGGATACTAGAGGTCGAATCAGGGCCCAAGGGCACATCCAATGAGACATGCGCCGACTGCCATCGTTCCCTCTACAGGGAATGGCAGGCATCGGGGCACGCTGGTTCGTACACGAGTCCGTTGTTCCAGAAGCGGACAAATGGCTATGCCAGGAAGGACTGCCTCCCCTGTCACGTGCCTGTCACGTCCCAGCAGACTCCCCTGACCACCCGGACCTGGAGCATGGACACGGGAGTGGACTGCGTCTCCTGCCACGTCCTTCGGGACGCCGTCCGGGGCCCCTACGATGTCGACTCGGCCCACCGGGCCATCCAGGACCCTCGATTCCTGGACAACCGAGCCTGCCAGCAGTGCCATGGCAACACGGTCCTCGAGGCGAGAGAGGCCATCAGCCCCTTCAACACGAAGACCTGTCAGAGCTGCCACATGCCGATCGTCAAGCGGCATCTCGCCTCGGGCCTCTATCAGCTGCTGAGAAAGAAGAAGAAGTCCGGCCGCCACGACTTCAACCTTACCCAGCTCCTGCGGGGAGCCGCCAAGCTCTCCCTGGGCTACGACAGCGTCTCCAGGACTCTCGCCGTGACCGTGGAGAACGTCGGCGCCGGGCACAAGATGCCCACAGGCTCCCACGGAGCTCCCACGGTCAAGCTGGTCGTCTTTCTGGAGGAATCAGAGCCGGGCCGCCCCGTGATCACCCGGGAAATGGCTTTCAGCAACCGGGACGGGACCGCCATCTCTCCCAAGGGAGCCGGAACTCTGGAGATCCCCATCCGCCGGGCCGTCCCGGTCTCCTACACGGCCCACGCCCGCCTCCTCTTCTTTGGAAACGACGAGGTGACCCGGACAGCCGCAGAGGTCATGGCTCAGCAGGACTACCACTTCGAGTACTACCCGCCGCCACCGGAGTACTGAACCCGGTCCGTTCATCCCCTTCGGCGTGGCTTCAGGACATGCTTCGACAGGCTACGAAGAGACAGCTTAGGTAGAGGTTACACGGAGATCTCGGAGGTCACGGAGGGCACAGGGGCCTTTTTGGGGAAACGGGGATCGGGGTGTAGAGGTGAGTTGCTGAGCAGTGGAGCGCCTCGATGACGATTTCCCTCAAAAAACCTCCGTGAACTCGGTGTTCTCTGTGTAACTTCCCGCGGATGCCAGGTCGACTGAATGAGACGACCGGCGCCGTTCTGTTCGAACAACGCCGGTCGTAAGGTGAAGACGGCTAGCGGCGCCGCCCCCGATTCGATAATCCCGTAACTAGTTGAGAACGCTGCCCGCCGCCGGCGCGGGGAACAGGAACCAGCCGATGTCCACCGTGACGTAAGGCTTGTGGATCTCGACGAAGGGATACTTGATGGTCTGCTTCAGGGTGTGGAACAGCAGGCTGCTCGGGATCGGAATCGCGCCGGTCCAGGCGCCCTCGATCCTCAGGTCGATCTTCTTCTCCGCCGGCCGGTAGCTGGCGGTTCCGATGGCCCGGACCGAGATGAGACTCTTGAGCCACATCTCCATCTTGTTGTCGCGCAGCTTCAACCGGACGTCCCGGACAGGAACAGCGAGCAGCTCCAGACCGGCTTCGACGCCGTTGGCGCCGGCCAGGGCCTGGGTGATGCTGAAGGCCATGTCGGCCTTCTGAGCTGTCATGTCCGTGAAAGCCAGGATCTGATCGATGGAGTTCTTGATCGGGTCTCGCAGGAAGTCTCCTCCCAGGGAGAACCGGGACTTGGCGTCTACGCCCTGGACGTTCATACCGTCATCAGCGGTGATCCGATCGATGTGGGCCGTGAGGAGACTGTTCTCGATATGGATTCGCTCACCGTGGATCTGAAATCCTGGCCAGGAAGAATCCTGAACCTCGTAGTGGAACGGAACAGCCTCGCTGTGAAGAATGTCGGAGCGAACATGACGCTCCAGGGCACCCATCCAGTTATCGGCGGTAAAGCCAGTCGACGTTGCAGTCAGGACCAGGACGGACATCAGGGCAGGTATCAAGATCCGCTTCACGGCACTCCTCCTTACGAGATTCTCATGTGCTGTTGTTATCGAGAAAAGCCGGACATACTAAGGGATCATGGCTCCAGTGTCAAGACTCTGTGCCATGAAAGGGTGCATGTCCCGTAGGGGGTCCCCTGGCCTATTCCGGATCCGTTCGCCCCACTATGGATGCGGGCATCCATAGTGGGGCGAACGGAGGAGGGGACCCCCTGGGTGACATGCACCCCTCCTGACACCCTGGCCTGGAGTTCCGCGCCTCCAGTCGTGTAGGATCCAGCCGACCATGAATCAGGAAGACGCAAAGCACTGTCCCCACCCGACGCCGGAGGACGAGACATATCAGTGCGCTGATTGCGGCCTCCGAGGCTGCTTCGAATGTGTCTCTCTGACCTCCGCGGCCTTGGTGACGGAGGCGACGGGGAAGCTGCAGGATGCGACGGGCCTGAACTGGAAGTACCGTTGCCGGAGCTGTGTCGTGGTCATCTCTTCCAGTTCAGGGTCCGAAGGGGAAACGGGCTGAACTCCCACGTTTGAATGGCTCCTCGGGTCGTTCTGGTCGCGGTTCCGTCGGGGTGTGCAACAATTCGACCTGAGATGGCGTAATCATGAATGGATCCCCGGTCTCGACAGTGTTGGTTTCCCCTGCGATTGACGGCCCACAGTGGATTCAGCGATTTGCCAGCCCAACTCCAAGGAGACGTCCTGATGGCCCAGTTGATAGCGACTCTGAGAATCGTGCTAGTCCTCACTTTCTGTGCATTTGTGGCCCTTCCGGCTGCGATGGCCCAGGCCGATGGCTCTTTCGCCTACTCCTTTTCCGACGTCAAGATCGTGAGCGCCACCAAGGACGGCTCCGAGCCCTTCGAGGTCAACAGCCATTACACTGCCTCCAGCATGCCGGCGGTTTACATTGAGGGGACCCTGAAGGTCTCCTGGGACCTGAGCATCTTCGAGTCCTCCTCATCCATATCGGACGCCATGGGCAAGAAGACCGCCGTCTACATCAGCGTCGGTGAGGACGACACCACCCCCAGCCCGGTGGGCTTCATTTCCAACGTCTGGGCCGATCTCTATCCCGAGATCAACGACGAGGAGGGTCTGGCAGGAAAGTCCTTCTCCTTCTCCAGCCCGGGCAACAGTTCGTCCACCACCCTGAAGTTCAAGATTCCCGTGAGTAATCAGGCTTTCCTAGACAACGATGACGAGTCGGATTTCGAGTTCGTCCTTCATATCGCTGGCACGGGAAGCCATCGACTCGGCGGCAAGGACATCGGTGACTCCGAGGAGAAGCACTTCCTGCCCAGCGTGGATGTCAAATTCGTCAAGAAGGAAGTCAAGGGCGTCAGCGAGTCCGAGAACGACCCGGACTACAGCGACCTGAACCGTTGAGCGTCACTAGACTCCTCTTCCGGTTCCGTCTGCTGACCCCGTTACTGGTCCTGGTCTCGTTCACTGCAGCCGTCTCCTTGGCGGGAGATCTGGACCTGGCCGGAGGCAGCGGCGAGATCAATCCTCCCCGCCAAGCCGGCAGGCCGGATCTGGAGTCGAGCCTGCCCCTTACGAGGACGAGCAGGTCCGCCTCCGCCTCGGCCACCGCCATGACCAGCACGGAGCTGGGGCTCCTGCGAGACCTGGCAGGGACGGAAGACGAGGCTCGGTCCATGGTCCTGCAGCTGAAGGGAGAGGGCCGCCGAGGACTGCGGGAGTATCTGGAGGTGCAGGTCCTTCGCCAGCGTCTGAGTCAGGGTGATGAAGTCAACGAGAACCCGGTCCTGCTGGGCCAGATCCTGGAGCATCACGGTCAGTACCATCGTGACAGACTGACGAACAGCAACGTCTCCCTCGCCGAGATCGAGAGCCGGATCTCCAGCCTGGAGAGCCTCACCGGCGAAGGCGCTCGCTTCTCCCGGAGGCGAGAGGAGCTGCTGAATCGGTACCGCCAGATCCGGATTCGACTCGGCACGAATCACGGAGACGAACGACAGTAGGAAGAGCCGGCCGGGCCCGGTGGAGCGAGCTTGACCGGGCCTCCGGCACGCTGCCGAGGACCCCGGCGATGGCCCCGATCTTGCGACGTTCGGCTCCTGCTCAAATCGACTCTCAGGAGGACTCGTGAACACGTCACTCGATTCGCTGCTGCGACCCCGTTCCGTGGCTGTCATCGGTGCATCTCGCACCCGGGGCGCCATTGGAGCCGAGGTCTTTCATAACCTCATCTCCCAGGGCTTCACCGGCCCGGTCTACCCCATCAACCCCGGCGCCAAGGCGGTCCAGTCGATCCGGGCCTACCCATCCATCAAGGACGTCCCGGACCCGATCGACTTGGCGGTCCTGGTCGTTCCCGCCTCCCGTATCCTGGCTGCCGTGGACGACTGCATCGCCCATGGCGTGACCGCTCTGGTGGTGATCACGGCCGGATTCGCCGAGACCGGCAGGGAAGGGGCCGCGGTGCAGGCCGCGCTGCTGGAGCGGATCCGGAGCGCCGGAATCCGGATGGTGGGACCCAACTGCCTGGGAATCCTCAACACGGATCCGAAGGTACGACTCGACGCCACCTTCGCCCCCGCATGGCCCCCGGCGGGAAATGTGGCCTTCTCCTCCCAGTCCGGGGCCATCGGCGTGGCTATCCTGGACTACGCCAAGGAACTGGGCATTGGAATCAGCCAGTTCGTCAGTGTGGGTAACAAGGCCGACGTGTCCGGCAATGACCTGCTGGAGTACTGGGAGGCGGACTCCCGAACCGATGTGATCCTCCTTTATCTGGAGAGCTTCGGTAACCCGGCGAAGTTCATGAAGATCGCCAGACGGGTAGGGAGGAAGAAGCCGATCCTCCTGGTCAAGAGCGGTCGTACCGCCGCCGGCGCCCGGGCTGCCCGCTCCCACACAGGGGCCCTTGCGGGGCTGGACGTGGCAGTCGACGCTCTGCTGGGCCAGGCCGGTGTCATCCGGGCCAACAGCATCGAGGAGCTCTTCGACTCCGCCATGCTGCTGGCAAACCAGCCTGCTCCCCGGGGAAACAGGGTGGCCATCTTGACCAACGCGGGGGGCCCGGGAATCATGGCCGCCGATGCCTGCGAGAGTCACGGCCTCACCATGGCGCCCCTGAGCCGGAAGACCGAGAAGGAGCTCCTTCGCTTCCTGCCTCCAGAGGCCTCCATCGCCAATCCGGTGGACATGATCGCCAGCGCCTCGGCGGAGAACTTCCAGAAAGCCCTGCCTCTGCTGCTGAATGACGAAAGCGTGGATGCCGTCATCGTTCTCTTCGTGCCCCCCGTGGTCAAGGAGGCTCCGATGGTTGCCCAGGCGATCTGCGCTGGCGCCGAAGGGGCGGACAAACCGGTGCTCACCTGTTTCATGGGAGCCCATGGAATTCCTGCGGCGTTCTCGTCGCTCCGAGAGGGACGGTTTCCTTCCTACTCCTTCCCGGAGTCAGCAGCCCTGGCACTCTCGCAGGCAGTGAAGTACGGCCAGTGGCTGGCCAGGCCTGAGGGCAAGTACCCTCAGCTGGAGGGCATCGATTCCGTCGCCGCCCGGAGCCGCCTCGAGAGCGTCGAGGTCCCGCCCCTGCTGGGGCGATGGCTGCCACCTGACGCGGTGGAGGATCTGCTCCGGTCCTACGGCATCCCGGTGCTGGAGAGCCGATTCGCCAGCAGCGCCGACGAGGCCGTTCTGGCAGCCAACGAACTGGGCTATCCCGTGGCATTGAAGCTCGTCAGTGAGACGATCACCCACAAGTCCGACGTGGGGGGCGTCTACCTGGACCTGAAGGAATCCGATGCTGTCGCTCTGGCCTTCCAGGCCATCTCGGCCGCACTCGAGAAGGCCGGCAAGCTGGAAGAGATGTCAGGGGTGATGCTGCAACGGATGGCTCCCGAGGGGATAGAGACTTTCGTCGGCATTACCCAGGACCCCTCCTACGGAACCCTACTCGGATTCGGTATCGGCGGCATCAACGTGGAGATCTGGAAGGACGTGGTCTTCCGGG
>JAJFLN010000639.1 GCA_021772705.1 Candidatus Cloacimonadota bacterium
CGCCCGCTCCATTCATCCCCTTCGGCGTGGCTCAGGACATGCTTCGACAGGCTCAGGACGAACGGATCGGGAAAACTCGGCCATTCAGTCGTCCTGGATGCGGGCATCCATAGTGGGGCGAACGGGTTTCCGTCCGGAAACGAGCTACGGGCTCCGGGAAGGGCCCGAAGCCCGTCCCCCGAGGTCCGAGGCCCCTCTAAATCCAATGCCCATGAATTAGTGAAGGAATGTTTGAAAACGAGGGCTCTGGCCTCGAACTCCCGCCAGGGGTCATTGGCCCCTGGACCCGGATGAACAGGTCAAGCTTTCGCGTGTCATTCAAGTGTTCATCCGCACTCTCAGTCGCATCAGTCCAATTGGGGGTTTGGGGGAGCCAGCTTCCCCAACGGGGTGTGGGGCGGAGCCCAACTACAACAAAATCCGTATTACCTCACCGGCATTGCCTCTAAATCCGCCCCGTCTGCAGTTGCCTCTCCAGCTCAGCCGCCAGGTCGTCAAAGCCGCTGCCGCTGGGCAGGCCGCCCTTCTGCGATGCCTGATGAGACAGGGAGGAGGCGGTCAGCGCTTCCAGGCGGCCCACCAGATGGCGGTCCCGGTTCAGGGGGCCGTCGCTTCCGGCGAAGGCCGGGCGAAGGTGTACGCCATGAGCCGGACGAGGGGGTTCGGTGGACAGTTGCTTCAGACGACGCATGAGCTTCTCGTCCCGGTCCGTCGCTGCCAGGGCCTGCAGTTCCTTCAATGACCGGGAGAACCGGCCCTGGTTGGCTTCCGCGGGTCCTGCGGCCTGGGCTGCCTTCGTCACGGTCGAGGACTGTGACTTCTTGTCTTCCCGCGCCCCCTCGACTCCCGGGCTCTTTCTGCCGGAATTCGTAGGCCTGGGTGCTCGAGAAGCGGCCCTTTGGGGAGACTTCGAAGACTTCTTGGTTGTTTTCTTCGCCTCCGGCCTGGACTGAGGTTGAGCCTTGCGAGCCACTTGAGGGGCCCGACGCTCCGGTGCCGATGCGGGCCGCAACGCCGGCCTGGCGGACCGAGTCTGGGGGGCCCTGGGGAGCCACCGCGCCTGGGGCTGCCCGGAGCCGCCATCCTTGCCCAGAAGGGCTACTTCGCGACGAACTTGCTGGCCCGGTGATTGCCCCGCCTGGCCTCGTCGAACCAGATCCCGCAACCGGCTGATCGTCTGATCCGTTTCAGTGCCGCTGTCTCGGGTCTGCTGGCGATTGCGAGTCAAGTTGGAGAACATGCCGTCTATCGAAGCGGGGCCTCGTCCCGGTGAGGTCGACGCCCGGGGGGAACCGGTACGCTGTCGCGGCGATCTAGCTCCAACGGACGGCTGGATTAGAGAAGCATTCCCCTTCCTGGCGAGCAGGGACGCCACGGGCATGCTTCCCGGAATCGGGGGCTTGATCCGGGGCATGGGACGCACTGCCGATGATCGACGGGCATTCGGTGGCGGCAACGGATGCTGTCCGTTGGCCCTACGGAACTCGTTGAACACCCGATTGACCTTGGACTGCAGCTGGGCTCCCTTGGCAACAGGATCTTGGGGCGGCCTGCGAGGCGGCGCGGGAACCGGCTTGACCTGTACAACCGCGGCCGGGCGGGTCGCCACCGACACGATCTGCTTCAGGTTCGAGATGTCCGGATCTGAAGACTCGCTGTCCTTTCGCGCACCGGCCGGCCTGGATGCCAGACCGGCAGCTGACTGATGAGCGGCCGTTCCGCTTTTCGTCGCCTCGACGGAGGCCGCCTCGATCGAGGCCGCTTCGACGGTGGACCGAGAGCTGGCGGCGCCGGAGGCCCGATCCTCCCGTTTCTCACCTCGCGGGGTGAAGACTCTGCTGATCTCCTTGCCTTCCCCGTCGTAGATCACCCGGGTCGTCCCCTCCTCGCTCTCGATGATACGGGTAGTCCGGGACTCGAGCTTGTTCGGCTTGCCGATCGGGGCGGTCTTCTCGACCTCGGACCCGGCAGGGACAGCTCCAGCGACTTCCGCGAATGGGGGCACCGCCGGGGAGCCGAGTAAGCTCGAGGTCTTGGCTGGACGCTTGCGGTAGGCTCGCCGATCGGCCGGCGTGGGTCCACTCTCACCGTACTTCTGAAGCACTGGCGGCGGGGTGCTGCTCATCTGATGCCTCGCAGCCTCCTGGGCCTTCCTGGCTGCCCTGTCCTCGGCGTCGTAGTCCAGGATGTAGGGGGTCAGAAGGAAGACGAGCTCCGAGTTCTGCCGATCCCGCTTCTTGTTCTTGAAGAACCTCTCCAGCAGGGGTACCTGGCCGAGGAAGGGGATGGGGGTATCGTCGGTGTCGAATCTGCGATTGATGAACCCGCCGAGCACCACGGTCTCGCCGTTTCGAATCCGGAGCTGAGTGGTGGAGTCCTGGGTCGTCCGGTCCACGCCGAAGGCCTTGATCTCCAGCACGGAGGTGACGCTGATGCGCATGTCCAAGGTCACGGTGTCGTCGTTGTGGATCGTCGGGGTCACGTTGACCTGGACCCCGATGGGGACCTCTTGGGTGTTGAACGTGGTCTGCTGCTGTCCCGGAGTCACGCCTGTTCCGAGGGAGGTGGCGGTGCTTTGAATCTGAACGTTCCGGATCTCACCGATGTTGATCGTGGCTGCCGTGCCGTCGATGGCTCGTACCTTCGGGCTCTGCAGGGTCCGGGCGCCAGTCTTGGAGATCAGATAGTTGATCTGTGTCCGGGTGGGAAAGATCTGAGGCGGCCCGGTGAGCTGGGCCTTGACCCGGTCCAGATCGAAGATCCTGTCGAACTGGTTCACGCTGAAGGAGTTGTTGGTGAACTTGAAGCCGAACTCCCGGGTGAAGGTATCCGAGACCTGGAGGAGGGAGGTATCGATCAGGACCTGCTTCGGCGCCACGTCGAACTTGTCCACCAGGTTGTTGATCAACCGCTGGTCCTCCGGTGTGCCATAGACCATCAGGCGGCGTCCCAGCGGATTGTAGGAGAGGCCGATGACGGAGAGACGCTGATTCATGTCCTCACCGATGGCCTGAGCCAGGGCAGTGAACTGGTCCAGATCGATGTGGGAGAGCTGCACGGTCTCCACCGTCTTCAGGGGAGGCGTGTCGAGCTGGCCGACGATCATTCCCAGCAGCTCGTGATTGGCGTCGGTTCCGACGGCGATCAGGCTGTTGGTCTGGGCGTCGAAGGTGATGCCCTCCCCCAGGGCCCGCTGGATGTTGGGGTTGACCTGCACGTAGTCCCGCACCTTGTCTATGGTGATGTACCTGAGACGATAGGTCTTGGCGCTGCGAGATCCGTAGGCGGCGCTGGAGTTGCGGTCCATGATGATGATGGTGTTCTCGTTGAAGTGGACCGCCTTGAGCTGGTTCATCTGCAAGACCAGATGGACCGCCTCCTCGATGCTCATGTCCCGCATCACGATGCCGACGGTGCGTCCCTGGAGTGCTTCCCGGTCAGCCATCACGATGTTCAGGTTCAGGATGTCAGCCACGAGCTGGAAGAAATCGGTTACCTGGAGACCGATGGCGGCCGTCGGGTCCTGAGAGGTGAGTTCGAACTTCTTCCGCGCCTCCGGGGGCAGGACGGGGAACTCATTCATGAGGAGCTGACCGGCGGAGTCCCCCCCGGGAATGCCCACGGCGAAGCCGACAGAAGCCGCCTGGGAAAGGACGATCGACAGGACGAGGAACAGCAGCCACCTGGTGCGGGGATGCCTCATTGGGACACTCCGTTGTTCGACGGTTAGGGAAGCCATGACCGGTGCCGGAATCAAAGCAATCGCACGAAAGCCCGACCCGACGGGTAGGTTATGTATCAGGTATCGGCAACCCTGGCCTGGCATCGGAGCCAAGGCGATGCCTGGAGCCTGGCCTGGGCCAACGGAGGCGATGCTAGCCCCAACACCCCTGAGATAAGACGGATTTTGTTGTCGTGGGGCTCTGCCCCATACCCCGTTGGGGGAGCCAGCTCCCCCAAACCCCCAACTGGACTGGTGCGACTGAGAGTGCTGATGAACACTTGAAT
>JAJFLN010000640.1 GCA_021772705.1 Candidatus Cloacimonadota bacterium
GTACAGGAAGAATGGTCTCCTGCCTCAAGGGAGCTACGCCATGCCTGGCCCCTCGACAAGCTCGGGGCGAACGGAGGGTGCATGTCACCCAGGGGGTCGCGCGCACGCGCGTACGCGCGGCCCCCTGGGTGACATGCACCCAAAAGGGCTTCCCTTTCTTGACAGCAGCGTCCAATTCGTGATACAAGCGGCTCTTGCTCAGAGGGTTTTGTCCGCTGGGGGAGGTTCCCGAGTGGCCAAAGGGAGCAGACTGTAAATCTGCCGGCGACGCCTTCGAAGGTTCGAATCCTTCCCTCCCCATACCTTGCCGTCTCCAGGAGGCACAGGAAACGGACAGACTCGAGAGCCAGGTGTAGCAATCAGATCCGGCCCACGTAGCTCAGTTGGTAGAGCGCATCCTTGGTAAGGATGAGGTTCACCGGTTCAAACCCGGTCGTGGGCTCCATGAAATCCAGGAACAGGAACACGGAATCGACAGATCCCCCTGCCGTGATGTCGGCCAGGGACGAATCAGGACAGGAGGGCTAAATGGCCAAGGAGAAGTTCGAAAGAACGAAGCCGCACGTCAACGTCGGAACCATCGGACACGTGGACCACGGCAAGACAACCCTGACCGCCGCGATCACCAAGGTGCTCGGCTTCTCGGGGAACGCGACGGCACGTAGTTACGACTCGATCGACGCCGCTCCGGAAGAGCGTGAGAGAGGCATCACGATCAACACGGCACACGTCGAGTATCAGACGGCGAATCGCCATTATGCTCACGTCGACTGCCCGGGTCACGCCGACTACATCAAGAACATGATCACCGGCGCCGCCCAGATGGACGGCTCCATTCTGGTGGTCAGCGCGGCTGATGGCCCCATGCCCCAGACGCGAGAGCACATCCTCCTGGCTCGCCAGGTCGGAGTGCCCTATATCATCGTCTACCTGAACAAGGCGGATCAGGTCGATGATCCGGAGCTCATGGAGCTCGTGGAGATCGAGGTCAGAGAGCTGCTCTCAAAGTACGACTTCCCCGGTGACGATACGCCGGTCATCACCGGAAGCGCCCTGAAGGCCATGGAGTGCGAGTCCACAGACGCAGGCGCCGAAGAGTACAAGTCGATCCTGGCTCTGATGGAGGCTCTCGATGCCTACATCCCCGAGCCTCAGCGGGTTCTGGACAAGCCGTTCCTGATGCCCGTCGAGGACGTCTTCACCATCTCTGGCCGAGGCACCGTTGCCACGGGCCGGGTCGAGCGCGGCATCATCAAGGTCAGCGATCCTGTTGAGATCGTCGGAATCACGGAGACCAAGAAGTCCGTTGTCACCGGCGTCGAGATGTTCAAGAAGCTCCTGGACGAGGGCCGAGCTGGTGACAACGTCGGTGTCCTCCTCCGAGGCATCGACAAGCGGGAGATCGAGCGCGGCCAGGTCATCGCTATTCCCGGTTCGATCACGCCTCATAAGAAGTTCAAGGCAGAGGTCTACATCCTGTCCAAGGAAGAGGGTGGACGGCACACACCGTTCTTCAACGGTTACCGCCCCCAGTTCTACTTCCGCACGACCGACGTGACTGGCGTCGCAAAGCTGCCGGAGGGTACGGAGATGGTCATGCCCGGTGACAACGTTCAGCTCGAGGCCGAGTTGATCACCGTCATCGCCATGGAGCAGGGTCTTCGATTCGCCATCCGCGAGGGTGGGCGGACCGTGGGCGCTGGCGTCATCACCGAGATCATCGAGTAATCCAGCATGATTTCCGGGCCGGGCTTCAGTTCGGCCGGCGGAGACCACGGGGAGAATCGACGTTCAGCCGTTTCAGGCGGACCCGGATCTTCCCGTGGTTCCTCCTTTGGCCCGAGTGAAGAGTTGAGAAGAACGAGGGTCAAGCAAGCACCATGCCAGTGGGCGACAGATCTGACGAAAAGTGGAAGTTTGGGATTGACAGTGAATGTCAGCGGTGATACAATCGCCAGACCCTGCGCGAAGAGGGATTCTTTTATTCTGGCAACCCAAGAAGGAGAACAGCGATGAGGGTCCAGATCATCCTGGCTTGCACTGAGTGCAAGAACAGGAACTACACGTCGGTGAAGAACAAGAAGAACACGACTCAGAGGTTGGAGCGCAACAAGTTCTGCCCGTTCTGCAGGTCTCACCGGCCTCACAGAGAGACCAAGTAACCAGGCTGTCGCAGGCCAGTAGCTCCAACGGTAGAGCAGCGGATTCCAAATCCGCGTGTTGGGGGTTCGAATCCCTCCTGGCCTGCCAGGTGGTCCCCCGAAGGTAAGCGATGCTCAAGGATCTGAAGCAGTTTCTCGAGGAAGTCTGGCGGGAGGTGCGCCCCGACAAGGGTCGCGTCGCCTGGCCAACCATGAAAGCCATCCGGCTGTCGACCATTCTTGTCATGATCTGTAGCGTTCTTCTGGCGCTATTTATCTTCCTCTGTGACGAGGTTTCGCGCCGAACCATCGGCGCTCTCCTCCAAATTTCTTAGAACGGATAGATAATTCAATGACGCCTGAGGCAGTCCCGAGTGAGAGGTTTGACGAGGTGAGCAGCTTCGAAAGCAGCGACGCCAAGTGGTACGTCGTCCACACCAACACCAGCTGTGAGCAGAAGGTGAAGGAGCATCTGGAGCATCGTATCCGGGTGATGGAGATGGAGGCACAGATCTTCGAGGTTCTGGTGCCCACGGAGGCAACAGCGGCCAAGGATCAGGGCACCAAGAAGAAGGGTGCCTCCAAGAAGATCTATCCGGGCTATATTTTGGTCCGAATGGTCCTGGATGACGATTCCTGGGCCGTGGTCCGTAACACGCCCGGTGTGACGGGCTTCGTGGGACTCGGTCGCCGGCCCACTCCGCTCCAGGAGAAGGAAGTGGAGACCATCCGCTACCAGATGGGGCTGCAGGAGACAAAGCCCGTGGCTCACGTCTCCTTCCAAGAGGGCCAGCAGGTCAAGATCACCGATGGTCCCTTCTCGGACTTCATCGGTCTCGTCGACAAGGTCCACGCCGACAAGAAGACCCTTCGGGTCCTCATCCATATCTTCGGTCGTGAGACCTCCATCGAGATTCCATTCGTGGAGGTGGAAGAGGTCACCTGATTTCCGACCTGCTTCCCCGCCCTCAACTCTAGTTCGATTCCTACAGAGGTTCAGAAATGGCCAAGCAACTCGTAACCAAGATCAAACTGCAGGTACCTGCAGGCCAGGCCAACCCGGCCCCGCCCGTGGGCCCCGCCCTCGGTCAGCACGGTGTCAACATCATGGAGTTCTGCAAGAGCTTCAATGACCGCACCAAGGCGAATATGGGGACCATCACTCCCTGTGTGATATCCGTCTATGCCGACCGGACATTCTCTTTCATCACCAAGACTCCGCCGGCGCCGGTGCTCATCAAGAAGGCCGCCAATCTCGCCAAGGGAGCGGCCAACTCGAAGACCGACACCGTGGGCCAGATCACCCGGGCCCAGGCCGAGGAGATTGCCAAGCAGAAGATGCCGGACTTGAATGCGGCAAGCCTTGATTCAGCCGTCCAGATGATCAAGGGAACTGCACGAAGCATGGGAGTCAAGGTCGTAGACTGAGACCCAGGATTTACCATTACGCCAACGCACCTAGTTCGAGGGTCAGGCCTCTCAGCGATGCCCCCCGCTAGCAGAACCGGTTACTACCGGAAGAATCCGGAGAACTCGAAATGAAGCACGGCAAGAAGTACAACGAAGCTCGAAAGCAGTATCAGCACGACAAGAACTACTCCCTCACGGAGGCTGTCGAGTTGATCAGGAAGATCAAGTACGCCAAGTACGACGAGACGGTGAACCTGACGGTGAGCCTCGGCGTCAACCCAAAGTACCCGGATCAGATGGTTCGTGGAACCGTCAGCCTCCCTCACGGGACAGGCAAAGAGATACGGGTTCTGGTGCTGGCGGGCATCGACAAGGTGAAGGAGGCCCAGGATGCTGGCGCCGATTTCTCCGGAGGTGCCGAACTGGTCGAGAAGATCCAGAAGGAAGGGTGGCTCGACTTCGATCGGGTCATCGCCACGCCGGACATGATGAAGCATGTGGGCAAGCTGGGGCGCGTCCTCGGTCCCCGCGGCTTGATGCCGAACCCCAAGGTCGGCACAGTGACCATGAATGTCGCCCAGGCCGTCAAGGACGCCAAGACCGGCCAGATCGAGTTCAAGGTCGACAAGCAGGGCATCATCCACGTCCCGGCAGGAAAGGCATCCTTCGAGGCAAAGCAGCTCTTCGACAACACCCTGGTGGTCATCAATGCACTGTTCCGCGCCAAGCCGAGCAGCGCCAAGGGCGTCTACATGAAGAGGATCACCCTCAATTCGACTCACGGTCCGGGCGTCCGAGTGGATGTCACTCTGGCCCGAGGCGATGTCGAGGAAGGGCGGCGTTCCCAGCAGCTGGCGTAACGTGAGGCCCGGCTGCGGCTCTTCGATCCCTCCGGGTGCTTGAAGAATCGGGGCCAGCGAGAATCAGAGACCGACCGGCTTGGCAGCCGGCAACTTTCTAGAAGAGGATTTGCACGAGGCGGATTCAAGATGGACAGGAATACTAAAGTTCAAATAGCGGCGCAGGTTTCGGAGCAGCTGAGTGTCTCCGAGATGGTGGTGCTCTCAGACTTCAAGGGCATCACCGTCGAGGAAGTAACGGAGCTGAGGAACCAGATCCGGGAGCAGGAAGGCATCTTCCGGGTCGCCAAGAATACCCTGACAGCCAGGGCGTTCAGTGACGACAAGTACGAGACGTTCCGGGGACTCCTGAAGGGCCCCAGCGTGCTCACCTTCGCCAAGCAGGATCCGGTTGCAGTGCTCAAGGTCCTGACCGAGTTCGAGAAGAAGTCTGGCGGTAAGCTGACCATCAAGGGCGGCATGCTCGATGACCGGTTCACCACCGCCGAGGAACTGAAGACGATTTCCAAGTTGCCGCCGAAGGAAGTCCTTCTCGGCCAGGTGGTTGGACTCATCGCCTCACCCCTCACAGGCTTCCTCAATGTATGTAGCGGCCCGATCCGCAAGCTGGCTTACGCGATCAAGGCATTGGAAGAAAAGAAAGCCAAGGAAGGTGCGGACTTGCCGGCTTCCTGAGCCGCCCGCCCCGAATGAAATCGTTAAACTAACTGTAGTCAACTGGAGGAATCGCAATGAGTAACGAGCAGATCATTGATGCCATTGGGAACATGACCGTTCTCCAGCTTTCGGAGCTGGTGAAGGAGATGGAAGACAAGTTCGGCGTGAGCGCCTCTGCCCCCGCAGCCATGATGGCCGCACCGGCAGCTGGCGGCGAGGCTGAGGCCGCTGCCGAGCAGACCGAGTTTGATGTTGTACTGCAGGCCGCCGGCGGCAACAAGATTGCCGTCATCAAGGCTGTCCGCGAACTGACAAGCTTGGGACTGAAGGAAGCAAAGGCCGTCGTCGATGGCGCACCGGCTCCTATCAAGGAGAAGGTCAGCAAGGAAGACGCCGAGAAGGCCAAGGAAGTGCTCGACGCAGCGGGAGCCCAAGTCGAGATCAAGTGACGTTCCGTCAAACCCGATTAACGTCCTGGGCCGCCGGGGAGTGATTCCTCGACCGGCCCGGGCCGTCCTCGTCTTCGGAACTTGAGAGACAAACAGAAGGGCAGGAGGCACGTTTAATGGCCCGCATTACCAGACCCGAGCGCCGACATATCACCGAAGCAGCTGAAGCGCATTTCGCCATTCCCAATCTTATCGAAGTGCAGCTCGATTCATTCCACGAATTCCTTCAGGCTGACAAGACTCCGGAGGAGCGTGCGAGGAGAGGTCTCCAGGAGGCCTTTCTCGACATCTTTCCCATCAAGGACTACACGGGCAACCTGATCATGGAGTTCATCGGGTATTCCCTCGGGTTGGACATGTGCAAGAAGTGTCCCCAGCTCGACATGACGCCCCAGCAGGACTGTATTTTCGAGGACTGCTCCTATGACGAGAAGGACTGCTCATTCCATGCCTCCAACGGCATGGCCTACCGGATCAAGTACGACCCCCCGGAATGCCAGAAGCGGGACCTGACCTACTCCATCCCGCTCAACATGCGAGTCCGCCTGATCAACAAGCTCTCCGGTGAGGTCAAGGAGCAGGAGCTCTTCGTTGTCAACCTGCCGCTGATGACACGAAAGGGTACCTTCGTGATCAACGGCGCCGAGAGGGTCATCGTCAGCCAGCTCCACCGGTCTCCTGGCGTCTATTTCGACTACTCCTCCAAAGGCGCGGCCAAGCTCTACTCCACCAAGGTCGTCCCCTACCGCGGCGCCTGGCTCGAGTTCGAACTCGATGTGATGAAGGACATCGTGTATGTCCGGCTCGACAGGAAACGCAAGATTCCTGTCACCGTATTCCTGCGGGCTCTGGGCTTCGATACCGACGAGGAGATGCTCGAACTCTTCGATGAACATGAGGTCGTCAAGAAGACTCTGAAGCAGGACAAGTCCACCACCGGTGCGGAAGCCCTGGACCAGATTTACAAGAAGCTGCGTCCCGGCGAGCCTTTCATCGAGGAGAACGCCCGGGCCCTGCTCGAAGGCTTGTTCTTCAACAGGAACCGGTATGACCTGGGCGAGGTGGGCCGGTACAAGCTCAACCAGAAGTTGAGGATGAGCGAGCGGATCATCGGTCAGATTTCCATCGAGACTCTGATCGATCCCGATACCTACGAGATCTACGCCGAGGCCGGGGAGCGGATCAGCGCCAACGCTGGTCTCGCCATCGACAAGAGCCGGTTCCAGGAGGTTCGGATCCGGACGATGGACGACATCGAAGTGACGGTGCAGCGTGAACCCACCACCTTCGTGGTCGACCTGTCGACCTACGACGATGAGCGGAAGACGTCCCTCGAGGGTTACACCCTTGCCGACGATGCCATCGATCCCGAGCTGCAGGAGATCCTGTTCGCCAAGGGAACCACACTCAATGAATCCCATATCTATCGGTTCGGCGAGCGCGGCATCGACAAGGTCCGCCTCAATAAGGGTCGCGTCCTGGAGCTCTCCGATATCCTGGGAGTCATCCGATACCTGATCAACCTGTCCAACGGCATCGGCGCCGTCGATGACATCGATCATCTCGGGAATCGCCGGGTTCGCCGATGTGGCGAACTGCTTCAGAACCAGTTCCGGGTTTCACTGGCACGTATGGAGCGAGTCATCCGGGAGCGGATGACGATTCAGGACATCAACAGCCTGACGCCTCAGGTGCTCATCAACACTCGGCCCATCGTCGGCGTCATCGACGAGTTCTTCGGTTCCAGTCAGCTGTCCCAGTTCATGGATCAGGTCAATCCCCTGTCGGAGCTCACTCACAAGCGCCGCCTCTCGGCTCTGGGCCCCGGTGGTCTTCGGCGAGAACGGGCCGGATACGAAGTGCGGGACGTTCATCCCACTCACTTCGGCCGGGTCTGTCCCATCGAGACGCCTGAAGGTCCCAACGCCGGTCTCATCGGTTCGCTGGCAGTTTGCAGCCGCCTGGATCAGCACGGGTTCCTGACCTCCCCCTACTTGCCCGTGGAGAATGGCAAGGTCCGGAAAGTGCCCCACTATCTGGACGCTCTCGAGGAGCAGCGATTCGTTGTCAGCCCTTATGACAGTCGCCTGATGAACGGTGATCTGGTGGACTCCGAGGTCCTGGTTCCGGTGAAGATGCTGCAGTCCGGTACGCAGGAGTTCACCTACGTGCCGGCTACCCAGGTCGACAAGATTCATCTGTCGCCGTTGCAGATGATCAGCGTGGCATCCTCGTTGATACCTTTCCTGGAACACGACGATGCCAACCGGGCGTTGATGGGCACCAACATGCAGAGGCAGGCCGTGCCTCTTCTGGTGACTGAATCTCCCTTTGTCGGAACCGGTCTCGAGTGGTACGCCGCCCGGGACTCGGGAGTGGTGCTCTTGGCCGATCACGGAGGAACCGTTGTCTACGTCGACGCCCAGCGGATCACCATCCGCAGGGATGAGGCGACGATGAAGCTCCTCGGACCTTCGACCTACACGGCAGCCGTGGATTACGAGCTGCTCGATGATGCCTTCAACACGAAGACGGGAAAGATCATCGCCAAGAAGGGCTGTATCATCACCACGGCTCTCCGGGACAAGCTGCTCGCGGGGTGCGAGAACGAACTCCGAGTCAAACGGGACGCCTTCGATGAGTACCGGCTGATCAACTTTGCCCGGACGAATCAGGGAACCTGCAACAGCCAGAAGCCGATCGTGTCGTTGGACCAGCACGTCGAAAAGGGTGTAGCCATCGCCGATGGCGCTTCCACCCGGGGTGGCGAGCTGGCTCTGGGCCGGAACATCCTGGTCGCGTTCATGCCGTTCCAGGGTTACAACTTCGAGGATGCCATCGTGATCAGCGAGAAGTTGGTGAAGGAGGACGTCTTCACGTCCATCCACATCAACGCCTTTGAGATCGAGGCTCGGGACACCAAGCTCGGCCCGGAGGAGATCACCCGGGACATCCCAAACGTCGGTGAGGATGTGCTGGCCAACCTGGACGAGGAAGGTATCATCCGGATCGGCGCCGAGGTGCAGCCTGGTGACGTGCTGGTCGGCAAGATCACGCCCAAGGGCGAGACGGAGCTGACGGCCGAAGACAAGCTGCTTCGAGCCATCTTCGGCGAGAAGGCCAGAGAGGTACGCAACACGTCCCTCACGGTCCCTCACGGCGAGAAGGGCAAGGTCGTCGACGTGATGGTCTTCAGCCGGGAGAACGGCGACGAGCTGCCTTACGGGGTCAACAAGCTCGTCCGGGTCTTCGTCTCCCAGAAGCGACCTGTGTCTGAAGGCGACAAGATGGCCGGACGGCACGGCAACAAGGGTGTCATCGCAAAGATTGTTCCTGAAGAGGACATGCCTTACCTGCCCGATGGCCGGACCGTCGAGATCGTCCTGAATCCGCTGGGCGTTCCCTCCCGTATGAATGTGGGACAGGTTCTGGAGACTCACCTGGGCTGGGCCGGCTGGCAGATGAACAAGCATTACGCCACCTGCGTCTTCAACGCCGGCAACGAGCAGAGCAACGAGAAGTTCATCGAGAAGGAGCTGATCGAGGCCGGACTTCCCCCCGACGGGCGAATCCATCTCACCGATGGCGCCTCAGGCGTCGCCTTCGATCAGAAGGTGATGGTGGGAAGCATCTACATGATGAAGCTGGCCCACCTGGTGGATGACAAGATTCACGCACGAGCCACCGGTCCTTACTCCCTGGTCACCCAGCAGCCGCTGGGAGGCAAGGCCCAGTTTGGAGGCCAGCGATTCGGAGAGATGGAAGTGTGGGCCCTGGAGGCCTACGGGGCAGCTCACACGTTGCGTGAATTGCTGACCATCAAGAGTGATGACGTCGAGGGCCGGGTCACGGTGTATGAGACGATCATCAAGGGTGAGAGTGAAATGAAGCCGTCCGTTCCGGAGTCGTTCAAGGTTGTTATGAGCGAACTCCAGAGCCTTGGCTTGAAGGTGGATCTGATCTCTGGAGAGATCTGATCCTCAGAGGAAGCGGCCCTCCTGGGCCGCCGGACGGAACGACAAATCAGAGAGATTTGCCAACATCGAGAACAGCCAGCAACGGCGTGAAGGACAGCTGCGGAGGTCGCCTGGACCAGGTCAGGACAGGGCAAGAACGAAGTTCCCTGTCCACCTCACGAACAGCCACGGACTTCATGATCGAGGAGGAAGCCGCAAGTGGAAGGCTTTGAGAACCTAAGAGCGATTCAGATCAGTATTGCATCCCCTGAGCAGATCCGGGCTTGGTCTCACGGCGTCGTCAAGAAGCCAGAGACCATCAACTACCGGACTCACAGGCCCGAGCGGGATGGTCTCTTCTGCGAGCGAATCTTCGGACCCACCCGTGACTACGAGTGCTTCTGTGGAAAGTACAAGAGCATTCGTTACAAGGGTCTCATCTGTGAGCGCTGTGGTGTTGAAATCACCCGGGCCAGTGAGCGCCGGGACCGGATGGGCCACATCGAGCTCGTCACTCCCGTGGCTCATATCTGGTACTCGAAGGGTACGCCGAACTACATCGCCATGCTCCTCGACATCTCGACTCGAGATTTCGAGAAGGTGCTGTACTTCAATAGTTACATCGTTCTGGATCCGGGCAACCTGCCGCTGATGAAGAAGCAGATTCTGACGGAGAAGGAATACCAGGACTATCGCGGCAAGTACGGCGATATGTTCAAGGCAGGCATGGGCGCCGAGGCGATCAAGTATCTGCTGAAGAACCTGGACCTGGCCAAGCTGATTGACGATCTGAAGCGGAAGCTGCGTCAGAAGTCGGGCAGCCAGATGCAGAACATCATGACGCGTCTCGAGATAGCCGAGACCTTCCTGCATTCGAAGTCGCGCCCTCAGTGGATTATCTTGGACATCCTGCCCGTCATCCCCCCGGATCTTCGGCCCATGGTCCAGCTCGACGGTGGTCGTTTCGCCACGTCGGATCTCAATGACCTGTACCGGAGGGTGATCAACAGGAACAACCGGCTCGCCAGGCTCATCAAGCTGAACGCTCCGGAGATCATCATCAAGAACGAGAAGCGAATGCTTCAGGAGGCCGTCAACGCCCTCATCGACAACGGCCGCCGCGGCCGTCCCGTCACGGGCCCAGGCAACCGGCCCTTGAAGAGCCTGAATGACATGCTCAAGGGCAAGCAGGGTCGATTCCGCCAGAACCTGCTGGGCAAACGCGTCGACTACTCCGGTCGATCTGTCATCGTCGTGGGTCCCAAGCTGCAGATGCATCAGTGTGGTCTGCCCCAGCGAATGGCCCTCGAACTCTTCAAGCCTTTCATCATGCACAAGCT